>NZ_JFGV01000030.1:0-57991 GCF_000612035.1 Photorhabdus aegyptia
ATAGCCTGTTCCTCCCCGGAGCTGTTTCGGCGTGCACCAAAACATTGCTCCTGGAACAGGCTTCATGTCAATTTCTTATCCAGAATTCGGGTTAAGTAACTACAAACTGAAAAATATTATTTTTCGAGTCCCAATCTTGGAATTTCAATTTTTGGGCAGCGATCCATAACAACTTCCAGACCTGCTTCCTCTGCTAATACTTTTGCTTGCTCATTAATAACACCAAGTTGCAACCAGAGCACTTTTGCTTTGATATCTATAGCTTCTTGCGCAATGTCATATGCAGCTTCCGCATTACGAAATACATCAACTATATCAACAGGTTGTGGAATATCTGCCAGTTGTGCATACACTCGTTGCCCAAGCAATGTTTGTCCGGCAAGCTTCGGGCTGACAGGGATCACCTGATAGCCTTGTTCCAGTAAATAAGCCATAACTTTATAACTTGGACGCGTAGTTTTTTCACTTGCTCCTACCAGAGCAATAACTTTTACTCGTTTTAGTATGTCTGCAATTTGCTGGTCACTCATTTACTCTTCCTCAAAATTCGGTGTTTTACTTTGTTTATTTATTACAATGTATATGATAAACATTGTTATCAATTGGACTAACTACGTTCGAAAACACAATAACGATTACTAAAGGCATCTCATGGAATTGACAACTCGCACAATGGCAACCGCTAAAAATATAGCGCTTATTGCACATGACCACTGTAAAATTTCGCTATTAACCTGGTCCAAAAAACATAAGAATTTACTCAAGAAACACCATTTATACGCTACCGGCACAACCGGTAATCTGATTCAGAACGAAACCGGATTACCCGTTACTAATATGCTTAGTGGCCCAATGGGTGGAGATCAACAAATTGGTTCTCTAATCTCAGAAGGGAAAATTGATGTGTTGATATTTTTCTGGGACCCGCTTAATTCCGTACCTCATGATCCTGATGTAAAAGCACTGCTACGCCTTGCTACAGTATGGAATATCCCCGTAGCAACCAATCTGGCGTCTGCGGATTTTATTGTTAGTTCTCCTCTGTTTTCTGAATCAGTAAGTATTCAAGTGCCTGATTATCAGAATTATTTAAATGAACGTCTGAAATAAGTCTTTGCAACATATACCTACAACTACACGTTTTCTCCAAGTCAGACACTAGGAAAAAACAAGAGTGAGATTTCCAGCAAAGGTATCCCATGATAGCCCTGAATATTTCAGCCAGGCAAAACCTCAAGGTTTACGTTGAACAGGCACATTTAGCCGCTCTAATTGACGCACAAACACCGATGGATTCTTCTTATCCTGCATCAACCACACCTGCTTCTTCGCCCGTGTTAATGCAACATACAAAAGGCGACGCTCCTCCGCATCCGGAAAATCTTCCAGCGGCGGCAATAAAACCCGCTCCATCACCGATTCCCTTGCCGGTGCAGGAAAACCATCTTTCCCCTGATGCAAGCCAAGAATAATGACATAATCCGCTTGTCGTCCTTTGGAAGCATGAATAGTCATAAACTCTATTTTCAATTTAGGCCAGCGAGTTGCTGCTTTTTTCAGTAATTCAGGTTTCAAATAGTGATAACGTGCTAGTAATAAAATCGTTTCCTGCTCAGTGACATAGCCACTCATTTTATTCAATAAAGATTCAAGCTGATCTTCTGGCAGAATGACAATTGATTTTTTATTACCCTTAATCAAACTATTTAGTGGCTTACTTAATTGATTTGGGTTTTGTTGCACAAACTCGTTTGCAACCTCACCAATCCTATCATTAAACCGATAAGAGATATCCAATACACATTCAGCATCTTTACCAAAATAATCAGCAAATACGGTAGTCAACATCGGTTCCGCACCACTGAAACGATATATTGCTTGCCAATCATCCCCTACGGCAAGCAGACAGCTTTGGCTGTTTTGTGCTCGCAATGCAGCGAGCAATTTGGCCCCTAATGGTGAAATATCCTGAAACTCATCCACCAGAATATGCTTCCACGGGCTGATAAACCGCCCTTTATCCAGAATATTCACCGCCTGATGGATTAACCCTGAGTAATCAATAGCACCTTCTGTTTTTAATTCAGATTTCCACACTTTTAATAAAGGCCCCATCAGGCGAATACATTTTTGAAACCGATCCAGATACTCTTCCTGAGCTTGCTCTATCATCGCCTTCTGGCTACCACCATGTATACGCATCAAACCCAACCAACGCTCAAGCCGGTCTGACAAACGGTTAGCAAGTTGTTCATCGTGCCAAAATTCACCTTCCGGCACTTCCCATTTCAACTCTTCCGTCAGACATTCTCGCCAACCTTTGGCTTGCGCTTTCTTTTCACTGCATTGTTGTTGCCAGTGTTTAATCAAAAAATCTCTTCTTTTTTGCCCGTCAGTTTCCAGCTCGCTGATTTTGGATACTTTATTACTTCCTTGCTGAATGATATGCAACGCCAGATCATGAAACGTTTTTACTTTAATATCATTCACACCAAGACGGATATGAATCCGTTCATTCATCTCACTTACAGCCTGATTATCAAACGCTAACAATAATATCTGTTCGGGAATCACCTGTTGGCGAAGTAATAACCAACCCGCTCTCGCAACTAACACCGATGTTTTTCCACTCCCTGCGCCAGCAAGAACCAGAATTGAATTTTCACCGTTAACAACAGACAAACTCTGAGAAAGATTTAACGGAGATGTTTCTACCCGCTGAAAAAAGTCACGATGTTGCTCCAACATACGTTCTGTCCATTGCAGATTCATCTTTTCAACAAGCTTCTCGCCATTCTCAAGCCAGCTCAAACATGTTTGATACCCTTCCCTGCAATTATCAAATTGTTCCAGACGTTGTAACGGCAATGGTAAAGCCTGAAACGCTGCCTGAATCCGCTGTTGCAACTGGAATAAATCCGTTTTTTTAAACCAGCGATTCTGTTGGTCAATTCTGTTAATTTCACTAACCTGAGTTGCCAGCACATTAGCACTAATATCACTCATTTCCTGGCTCCATTTCTGCCATTCACCAAGCAGATAATGGTAAAAACGCTGAGTTTGCCGCCATTCAATGCCATGAAGGCGAACTGCTTGTCTATTGGGCAGTTCAAACTCTAACTCCCCCCAGACAATACCTCGTTTACACTGAATATTAATTAGCTGGTTAAATGGGATAAGGTATTGATGCTTTTCACCACTGACTTCAATACCCGCATTCAGCAAACGCACCCGATTATAAGGATGCTGAGCAAGACGTTGGCCAATTTGTGTTGCTTTAAGTTCCATTATTGAGCGCCATACCTAAAAAATAGTTGAATTATGTCTTATAAGCGTTTTTTATCACTAATAAACCTTTTATCATAATGTTACTTATGACCGTTATTATTACCTCAGGGGTATTTTGTGCTAACTGTTTTCCGGTCCGCACCGTTTTCTTTATAACAGTCATTTTCTCTATTATAACCGTATCGTGACTGCTCCCCGCCGTAAAAAACGGCGAGGCTTCCCACTTCTCAGGCCGCAACCGTCTTTACGACGGATTGACGCTGGCCTACGTGGGCAAATTGTTATTTATGGCGTATTATTCTTCACCTTCCGCAATACCCAGTATGCACATGCAACTCTGTTTATCACATTACTGGTACTATTATGCTTCAACTTGTTAGCGGTAAATTTCATCTGGCAAGACTGGAAATTCCGCCAGTTATCACAAGTGATAAATCGGACGATGAACACCAATTGTCGCTACCTTGATGCCATTTTAGTTCAATATTATCAGGGAAAAGATATGGATTGAGCTATCGAATTGCCCACCGTGATGCCCATAATAGTGACGCAGAACTGGCATCCGTTATTTCAAACATGTCTGCCGAGCCGAAAAGTGACCAGACTGTTCAAGAAAGGGCATTCCGGTTATTGTGCCTAAATCACACCATGCTAAGTTACATCTCTGCGCTGGAAGCACACCGAGATAAATTGGATAATAAAGTTATTCTGGACATTCTTAATGATGCTGTTTGTTATGTCGATACAGCATTAAAACCGGCATTAATAGATGATGATAGAATTAAGCAAATACCTGTCAACATAGTGAAAAAAATTGAGCAAGCTCCGGCAGAAAGAAATAGTAAAGAGCAACTGGTATTGCAACAAACCGGTTTATGAATAGAATTGTCACCTGAAACTGTTAATATCATTAAACAAATTAATCAATTATAACCAGATTGATATACTGGGGCAGTTGACTGCCCCTTTCATTAGCTATTCTCGATAAAGATCTAACAAGCTAGTTCCTTGTGCCAACGTAATAAATCATTACGGATCTGTACCGGTAAAACGGCTGAATGACATCCTTCAATTGCACCAGCCAAAGCAAGCAATAAATTAATATTAGATTTTCTTTTATATTGATGCAGTTTTAAATAACTGGCTTTCGCACCTAACAACCGTAAATCTTCAACTTTACATATTCCAACTTTCCATAACTGGCGTTCTAAAGACATTCCAAGATTAGGCAAATCCTTCAAGCGCTCCGGCATTTTCTTTTTACCCGCCATTTCAATAAATGAGTAGTGATAAGCCAAATACGCATATTGAGATAACAACTCTTGATCTTGCCAAAGTGATTCAACCACTTGGTAATAACGCAAAGTTACAGGCACTCCCTTTTTTGAGTAAATATAGTTTTTCATTCCTCTGGCTTTAAATAATACTTCAGCATGTCCATTTCCTCGTAAATATAATTCTCCATCAGCAATAATAGCGAACATAATCCCATCAGATAACAGGCTGTAACCGCCAAACTGTGGCTTCCTTGTCAATGTTCCAAACGACGAAAAACCATTTTTGAGTTGAGTAAAACGCACCTCAGACAAAAACATACAGATCACTCCATGAGTTTTGTGCAAATAAATCTCTTATCCATAGATTTGACCCAGTTATTAGTAAAATAAATAACAGGAACAAGCAATTAAAAACATACGCAATTCAATTTTCTCTGCCAATGGTTAAATGAGTTTACAGCCATTTACAGTCAATATTTGCGAAGCTCTTTGAAAAAATAGACTTGATCTTAGCCTAATATGAAGATACTGTATATTAATACAGTTAATCATGGCGAGGTTCATTATGGGCATTCAATCATCCTGGGTTTCCCCTTCTAAACATCAGTCAACCAAAAAGCAGTTATCACTCTCTTCGCCTACACAAGATAATTCAGCCAAAAGAGAGGGGGTAGTGAAAGAGGGTAAAGAAGGTATAGTGAGTGAATTGATCTATAGTGATAACCAATATAGCGATAACCAAGCTATCATTAATCGTATATTGCTACCTTTGTTACGCCAATCAGGAAATGAGGCTCGCTGGTTGCTATGGGTTAGTCCACATAAGAAACTAAGCCGTCAATGGTTAATTAACTCTGGATTACCTTTAGATAAGATTGTCCAATTAAATCGCATCAGCTCCATTACAACGGTAGAAGCAATGGAAAGAGCACTGGCGAGTGGTAATTACAGCGTGGTACTTGGCTGGTTACCAAAGTTATCGGAAAAAGACACCGTAAAATTACAGGCTGCGGCACAAAAAGGTAATGCACTGGGCTTTATTATGCGCCCACAAGATGTAAATAAAGAAACCAACTGTGCTGAATCGCGAGCAGATTTACTAAAAATCCATTCCATTTACTATCATTGACCAAAACTAGGAATTATCGCAATATTTATAACACAAAATAACCAATCCAGACCGAAAATCACTAATCACAATTAAAATCAATTAATTAAGGCAAGATTAGTTGTAAAGAATAGTAAATTTTTTAAAAAAATTATACATTACCTTTTAAATTTTTTACTCTATTAATCAAGGGGCACTTGTAACTTTTTAACTTCGTTGTAGACTTTACACCATTAAAGGTTACTGCACTTAGTACCCTTGTATTGTTTAGTCTATCGGTTTTATGAAAAAGTGCAGCATTCCTCTAACTGAGTTTTTAATCAATATGGCTCGACAGCCTATCTTAGTAGATATTAAAAGATGCTAAAATTAGTGCAAGCCATTCTTATGGATGAATAGTGAACATAGAAACGCGCAAAATTCAAAGTGTACACACAATAATGGTACCGGAGAATTTGAGCACAATTCAGTGCTCGCTTTTATTACAAAGAATGGCAAATGAAAGCCTAATGGGATAGGCAGTAAGCAAAAAGGCTTCCAAAGCCAATTGCCTATTGGGTGATGATAATAACGAGGCGTTAAAATGAAAAAGACAGCTATCGCGATAGCAGTGGCAGTGGCCGCTTTCACAACTGCAACGCAAGCAGCTCCAAAAGACAACACTTGGTATACCGGTGGTAAGTTGGGTTGGTCCCAATACCATGACGTAAACTTCTACGGCAACGGTTATACCAGTGCAATCGGTAATGGCCCTACTCATAAAAACCAATTGGGTGCGGGTGCTTTCTTAGGTTATCAAGCCAATCCATACCTGGGTTTTGAAATAGGTTATGACTGGTTAGGACGTATGTCTTACAAAGGCAGCGTCAATAATGGCGCCTTCAAAGCCCACGGTTTCCAATTGGCAACCAAACTAAGCTATCCAATTATGGATGACTTGGATATCTATACTCGCTTAGGCGGTATGGTTTGGCGGGCAGATTCCAAAGCAAATTACGGCGCAACCAATACTCATCTGAAAAATCATGACACCGGTGTTTCTCCATTGGCGGCCATCGGTGTTGAGTATGCGATAACTAAAGACTGGGCTACTCGTCTGGACTACCAGTGGGTTAACAATATCGGTGACGCAGGCTCAGTAGGCGCACGTCCTGATAACGGTCTGTTGAGCGTAGGTGTTTCTTACCGTTTCGGCCAAGATGAAGCAGCAGCCCCAGTTGTCGCTCCAGCTCCGGTTGTTGCTCCAACACCAGCTCCAGCACCCGTTGTTGAAAATAAGCGTTTTACCCTGCGTTCTGACGTGCTGTTCGAATTTGCAAGTTCTGAGCTGAAAACCGAAGGTAAACATACTTTGGATCAACTCTATACTGAGCTAGCAAACATCGACCCAAATCAAGGCAAGGTGCTGGTTTTAGGCTACACCGACCGTATCGGTAAAGACGTGTACAATCAGAAACTGTCTCAAAAACGTGCTCAAAGCGTAGTTGACTATCTGGTATCTAAAGGTATCCCTACCGGCAGCATCAGCGCAGAAGGCCACGGTAAAGCAAATCCAGTCACCGGTTCTACCTGTGATAAGGTTCGTAAACCTAACCTAATCAACTGCCTGGCGCCAGATCGTCGCGTAGAGATCGAAATTCAGGGCATTAAAGAAGTTGTTACTCAAGCAAAATCCGCTCAATAATAGCCTTTCTTGGTTATAATTAATCATCAAAAGCGCAGAAAACCTCATTGCCAAATGGGGTTTTCTTTTACTTATGTGAATCTACTTTAAGGAGCTTGTTGCGATATCAATCTATAACAACTGAAATTACTCTTTCTTACCCAAAATAGCTTCCAAATCGTGTTTCAAGCTAGACATCTGATTGGCATATTTTTCTTTCCGTTCAGCGTCTTCAATTAACTGGATGATAGTTTCTGACAGCGTATTACCCCGTCGCTGAGAAAGCGCAGATAAGCGATGCCACACGGGAAAATCTAAATCGATGGATTTCTTACGAGTATGCTGATGTTCCGCATTAAAATGCCGTTTACGCCGAGCGCGGATAGTTTGTTTCATTCGGTTGGATAAATCAGGATTCATATGTTGCTCAATCCATTTCAGTACCCTTACCGGCTCACTCTCAAGTTCAATGAGTTTATCAACTGCTGCATGAGCTGCACTGTTTTCAATATATTTAGTAATTAGCTCGCCTTCTTGATGTTTTTTCATCAGATAAGCCCATTTCCAGCCACATTCCAAATTTTCCAGTTGTTGATATTTCATCTTACTTTCTCAGTGACAGCGTAACTAAAAATAAGCATAACAACTATTTTAGTAAATTGCTTATAGCCAAACTGATTAATCTCTGCTTTTTGATCAAATTATGTTTTACATAAAGTGTCTACGATAGCAAACATTCAAGCATGTTGGTTTATATCTTAATCTTGTATAATCGGCACTTTCCTACTTTACAATATATAGCGATCATTTTGACCACTAACAAACTAGACTGGCAGGCATTACTGCCGAATTGCGCGCCTTATGATGCGCTCTTTCATTCTGCTTCCCAACAGGCACCTGCCAGTATGGAAGCCGTTCAATCACGGCTACATAGTGGTTTACAGCTTTTTTGCCGGATGGATTCCCGCCAGCCTTTTATGCTATTGAAAGCTGAAGAATGTGATACTTATTTGTCAGCATTAGCTGAGTCTATCCATCCATTACTCACGAAAGAACTTCCCCAAATTGGTGGCAATTATCACATCCAGCAACAAAAAATTAGCTGGCAACCATCAACAGAAGGCCATTTCACACCTGAGTTACGCGTGGCCTATCGTGAATGGATAGAAGCAGAGCAATTATTTGGCTGCTTCCACTCTCACAACGGAGAAATTCACTTACAACCCGGTCTGATTCATCAGGTAAATGGCGGTGTACTTATTCTGCCATTACGTACCCTACTTTCTCAGCCATTAATGTGGGTTCGCCTGAAACAGATGATTATTCAGCAACGCTTTGAATGGTTGTCTCCGGATAGCAACAAACCGCTACCATTACCTATCCCCTCGATGCCATTAAAGCTACGTCTGATTCTGGTTGGAGATCGTCTAAACCTTGAAGAGTTTCAGGCAACAGAACCTGAATTAGCCAAAAGCGCTCTGTATGGTGAATTTGATCTGGATATGCCATTTCATAATGAGCAGGATTTAAGCCTGTGGTGCAATTATATCAATGGGCTTATTCAACAATGGCAATTGCCTCCGTTGAATCATAATGCCTGGCCTGAGCTTGTCCAACAAGCAACTCGTTATGTAGAAGATCAATACCGTCTGCCTTTGGATATTCTTTGGCTACAACGGCAACTAGCTACCGCTGCGCTCTATCAGCAAGAAAATCAGATTACAGCTCAATCCATTAAACAAGCAGAGGAGAATCGCCGCTGGCGTCACAACTATCTGCCAGAACGTGGTTTAGAGGAAATTCATCAAGGCCAGATTCTTATCCGCACCCAAGGGATGGTCATTGGCCAAATTAATGGATTATCTGTGCTGGAGTACCCCGGCCACCCTGATTCAGTAGGAGAACCATCCCGCATCACTTGCGTGGCTCATATAGGAGATGGGGAATTTATTGATGTTGAACGCAAAGTCGAGTTAGGTGGCAATATCCATGCGAAAGGCATGATGATTATGCAAGCCTTTTTGATTTCCGAGCTAAAGTTGGATCAACCGCAGCCTTTCTCTGCATCTATTGCATTTGAACAGTCTTATAGTGAAGTTGACGGCGACAGTGCTTCTCTTGCTGAATTATGCGCACTGATAAGCGCGCTTTCCCTGCAACCCATTGATCAACAACTGGCGGTCACAGGTGCAGTAGATCAATTTGGTTACGTTCAACCCATCGGCGGTATTAACGAAAAAATCGAAGGTTTCTTTGAAGTATGCCATCGCAGAGGACTAACTGGTCAACAGGGAGTTATCCTACCAGCGGCGAACATCCGTCATTTATGTCTCAATCAAGCCGTTGTAAATGCGGTAAAAGAGCAAAAATTCCATTTATGGTCAGTAAAACATGTTTCTGAAGCGCTGCCTTTATTAACAGGTATCCCTTATTATGATCAACAAGAAACACACTTGTTAGCTATGATACAAGAACGTATAACACAGGCGAATAATCAAGAACGGCCTAAATTCCCGTGGTTTCTTCGCTGGTTGGGTTAATTCAGAATGTCTGATCGGAGTTGTTCAGCGTACAAGTGTACTCTATTATTTACCCTACATTAAATATAAGGCTATCTGATAATTATGGTTGATAAACGTAAATCCTACACAAAAGAAGATCTTATCGCATCTGGGCGTAGCGAGTTATTTGGAAAAAATGGGCCTCCATTACCATCTGGTAATATGTTAATGATGGATCGCATCATTGAAATGACAGAAAACGGTGGTACCTACGATAAAGGTTACATAGAAGCCGAGCTGGATATTACCCCTGATTTATGGTTTTTCGACTGCCATTTTATTAATGACCCGGTAATGCCCGGCTGCCTTGGCCTTGATGCCATGTGGCAATTGGTTGGATTCTTCCTTGGCTGGTTAGGTGGAGAAGGCAAAGGCCGCGCCCTTGGCGTTGGCGAAGTTAAGTTCACCGGCCAGGTATTACCAACGGCGAAAAAAGTCACTTACCGTATCAACTTTAAACGCGTTATTAACCGTAAATTGATTATGGGACTGGCTGATGGTGAAGTGTTAGTAGATGGTAAAGTCATCTATACAGCAACGGATTTGAAAGTGGGCTTGTTTAAAGATACCAGTGCTTTCTAATCAATAATCAGTAACATATCGAAAAGGAAGGTGACTGGCTAATTGCTTTTCACCTTTTTCGCTAAAAGCACACCACCAAGCAAACAGCACATTATTTGAAAAAAATATTTGCTTGAAAAATACTTGGTATTGTTTTTGCTCTTCAAAGGCAATTCCAGTTATATCTTAGAATATGAGATTCAAAATCTAGCTCCAACCTACCTCGGCTAAGAATAGCACAAAACCACATCTCAATAACCTGCAATATAAGCATCTAGTTTATTGCTGGCTAATTAGCATGCAATTGACAAATTGTGCTATGATCAAATTGACCTGATATATCAAATAAGCTCAAAAAGCATATTAGTAACAGGCAAAAACATCAATAAAATTTATTATTATTAACAAACACAACCAAGGGTAATTTATATGAACATCAGAAAAATACTGCTCATAATCGTAGCATTAACTATTACACCAACTGCCACAGCAATAAATAAGATCGAAGGCACCATCGAAATGATAGAAGCATCTAACAGTAATGGAGATTGCTATGGAAAAATAGTCACTCCTACTCGCGCCCGAGGATTTCGGTGGGTATGTACTTATAGTGCCGGGTCGATACTTTTATCATTGCTTCAAACAGCCTATTCAAGTCATGAGAATGTAGCCATAGCAGTCGGGGAAGATGTGCAATATAGCCCTCTCTATAGGGTTCAAATACGTCATAAATGTTTATCAAACCCTGCTTACTGCAATTATCCCTCTCGTTAGTAGATAAATTACTGAATGGCCGCAATATCAGCCATATTGGAGGTTAAATAGGATGTATGAGCTGGCGGCCATGAATTCTATTTCATCAAATTTCGCAAACGGAATCCCAAAAAGAACAATACAAAGAAATAGGAAACCAACACATTATTCACATTAATTGCTATACATACCCTATTTACTACACTCAGTGCATCAGCATATCCATCATATGATGTTTTATTAAATAGGTTAAATAAATTTACCAACAGGATTCAATCTGACAGATATCTGTAATAAGCAATCAGTCACTGTCAGATTAAATTTGGGATATATACACGTCGATTAAGAAATGGTGGTTTTTTCTCACCTAACCTATACATCAGTTTGGCAGACTAAGCCATCATCGCCCTGTCTTCCATAGCCTGGCGCCATCCTCCTAACCAATGAGAACGGGCATCTAATGAATAATAGGGACAATGCTCCCTTGAGCGCCCCAAAATACCTGCATGGTACCCTCTCGATAACGCACGTGCTAAACGATCTCGTTTCTGTCTCTTCATGCTCTTATTTACCTCATAAGCTAGATCAAAAGAAAACAGTGGTCATCATTCATCCAACCACAATTTAGAAATACCCCTATAAATTTTGAAAATCAAGTCAAGAAATTCATATTAATGTAATATTTGTTATATTAGTACAGAGAAAATCAATAAGGTATTAATAATAAAGAGAAATTTTTATCCCGCTGATATGCCAATTTTCTCCGAACGTAAAGGTTTTACACCCGGAGAATGGCAGAGGGTTACAATTAGGAAGTAAATTGATTGGCAATAGCTTGCGCCAATTGACTCCATCCTTTTGCCAATGTACGAACTAAATCATCATAACCATCCTCTTCCTGTTTTAGTTCTATATTAAAGGGCTGTTTAATGACACTTAACTCACGCTCCTGACAAGTTAATGTCCAGTAACCTTGCAAAATCACCTTACCATCATAACGACCATGAAAACTGGTTACTGTTACATCCAAAGTATCTGGTTTATTAACCAATGGTTGGGCAGACACTAAACGCTGTGGCAGCGCTACGGTTAATTCCGCTACCAACACTTGCTGTAACTGCTGTTCAAGTGGACTTGCCCACAAGTGATTCGCCGCACTGATATAACTAACATCACTACTTTGATATACCACACCGGAGGATGACAGATAATCGGACAACATGACTCGTTGTACCCATAATTGGCGATCATGTTGCACAATAGCACTCTTTTGTGATGCTATTGTGACTACCGGCAATTGATAATAAGTTCTTTCTGGCTGACGGCTACAAGCAGAAATAAAAATCACTAAAATTAATGCCACTCTTCTCATCATTTTTTAGCCCTTTTCGGTTCTGGATCTTCAATTGGCTTAGCCTCAAAAACTAACGCATTGCTCTTATTATTCAGCGTTCTCAGCACAGGCCGCAGTTCACTCAACACTTGATCTAATCGCTGCATATTATCCAACATCTTGTTATAAGCCGGTGAGCCAGGCTGGAAACCTTGCATACTGCGGTTAAACTCCTGCAATGTTTTCTGTATGTCTTTTGGCAGATCTTTGGTTTCAGGATTTGCCAGCACTTTATTCAATTCATCAAGAGTCTGCTGTGCTTTTCTGATAGCTTTCTGACTCTCTTCCAAAGTGCGAATAGCCTGATTAAACATTGGCTCAACCGGCATATTATTAATTTTGTCTAACGCTGCAATAACCTTATGTTGAATTTGAGCAAGGCCACCACTGATTGTTGGTAATAGCGGATAGCCTGCAATTTCATACGGGCCAACCCACCCTTTTTCATTCGGATAAAAATCCAAATCAATAAACAGTGCCCCCGTTAACAAATTACCTGATTTGAGAGAGGCTCTCAGGCCGCGTTTGGTTATGCTATTCAGCTCTTTCTCAACATCAAACCCTTCCCCCAACTCCTTCTCAAAGCGCTCCGGCTCAATGGAGATAAGTACTGGAATACGAAAATCATTATCCAGCCGCTGTCTCATTCCCTCAGAGTAGAACGGTACTTTCGCCACAGTTCCCATACGGATACCACGAAATTCCACCGGCGCACCCGGCTGTAATCCTCGGACAGAATCAGAGAAGAGCAACAGATAATCTTTATGTTTGGTATATAAAGAATCTTGAATGCTTCTTTGGTTATCAAAAAGTTTGTAAGTGGCTTTTTCTTTAATTGGCTCACCCAATTCCCAACCCTTAGGTACATCAAAGCTGACACCACCACCAAATAGCGTTGATAAAGAAGCCATTTCAACACGCACCCCTTGGGAAGACATATCAAGGGTAATACCACTCTCTTTCCAAAAACGCACATTGGTTGTCAGCAAACCATCATAAGGCGCATTAATAAATAGCTGATATCTCATCAGATGCGATTTCGGTTCAAATTCGTTGGTTTCAACAGAACCAACCCGATAACCACGAAACAACACCGGATCGCCCGGATTAAGCTGACCGGCTTTATCACTGATTAGGATGACACGGATACCTTTTGCATCAGGCGAGGCCAATGGGGGTGAGTCCAACAAATTAAATTTATCTTCTTCATCACCATTCTTTCCCGGTTGAAGTTCAATAAAAGCCCCGGACAGAAGAGTACCAAGACCAGATATTCCATCACGACCAATCTGCGGTTTCACGACCCAAAAAGCACTATCACTGCGTAATAGATTTTCCATGCCATCATTTAGCCGGGCCTTAATAATAACTTGACTAAGATTATCACTCAGCATGACCTTCTCAACCACGCCGACATCCACACTACGGCTTTTAATTTTAGTTTTTCCGGCTTCAATGCCTTCCGCGTTAGAAGTAATCAACGTTACTTCCGGCCCTTGGTGGCTGAAATGGTAAAACAATATCCAGGCACCAATAAGCACAGTGACAATCGGTACAATCCAGACTGGCGACCAACTTTTAATTTTATCGATTTTAGCCTGACTCTGGTCTTCAACTTTATCCGTCACCTTGACACTCCTTCATTGCCTTATAACGAATGTTTAACGTTGGTTCTATCCCAAATTAAACGCGGATCAAATGTTATTGCCGCAAACATGGTCAGGATCACAACTAAAGCAAAAATAACTGACCCCATAGCAGGGTAGACACTCATTAATTTCCCCATACGTACCAATGATGACAATATTGCGATAACAAATACATCAATCATTGACCAACGGCCAACAAATTCAACAACTTCATAAATAAAATGCATTCGGGCGGAATCTCGTTTACCGTGACCTTTGGCATCCCAACATAACCAACCAATTGCCAGCATTTTCAGTGATGGCACCATAATACTGGCAATAAAAATGACTAAAGCTACCGGATATGAACCTACACTCCACAGTAGTATCACTCCAGCCATAATCGTGGAATCACTCTGATTACCTAATGATTCGGTCACCATCATTGGCATGACATTAGCAGGAATATAAAGCATTAAAGCCGTCGCTATCAGTGCCATTGTCCATTGCAGACTGTTACGGCGGCGGGCATATCCACGAGTATGACAACGTGAACAAACTAACTGATCTGCCGGTAAAATAGCTGTACAGCACTGACATAATCGAACCCCCTGCACTAACCCCGCTTTTCCTGCCTGTAACGATATATTCACCTTAGGTGCGAGCGCTATCTGATTCCATAACCAGTGGCGATCCAAACATTGAAATGCTCTCACCTGGAGAAGGCAGAACAGGCAATATGGCAAAAAACTTAAACCTAACCCAATATCACCATAAGCCATTAATTTAACAAAGCTGACTAATACCCCTGCCAGAAAGATTTCAACCATACACCAGCTTTTCATCTGAAATAAAACCCTAGCCAACCAGATTTTTATCTTCTGAGAAATAACAACACTCTGGCATAAGAGAATAATCGCTACCATACAAAACGCAGGCACCAGTTGAACACAGAGTAAAAAGAATGTTCCCACACTGACGTAATTTTCATTAAACATCACCTGAGGGATTTGAGATAAGGTAATTTCACTGCCAATTCCCGCCACACTCATCCTAACAAACGGAAACAAGCAAGCCATTAACAGCATAAATAATGCACTGACTGCATAACCTGTTGGCTGATGTTTAGGTTCTTTCCACCATGTAACTAATGTCGTCTTACAACGAGGACAAACCGCCTTCGTTCCCTGAACCTCTTCTGGCAATGTCACCAGCAAATCACATTGAGGGCACAATACCATTTCATGATGATGGCTACTGGAACACAAGGTTTTTCTCCTGTAAGGAAATTGGGAATATCCACAGAATCATACTCGGAAAAATTCCGCGGTATGATTCTGCTAATTATGTTAACTATTGGTTATTTTTCAATGTTTCCAATTCATGCCAACGATCAAAAGCAGCTTCTAATGCTCGCTCTTTGTCAGACAACTCAGTCAGTATTTTTTGGGTTACTACATGAGGCTGACTAAAAAAGTCAGGATCACTCACTTGAGACTGTAACTGATCAAGCTCTTCTTCCAATTTCTCCAGCAATGATGGTAATCGCTCTAACTCTCGTAATAAATGGTGGCTCATTTTGTTACGAGAATTTTTTGGCGGTTCCTTAATCTTTTCTACTTTAACTTCCGTTTGCAGTTTTTTCCCATTTTGCTGGCGCAACGATACAACCTGTTCGCGCTGTTGCTGAGCATCGTAATAACCACCAACATAATTATTGATCACACCATTACCTTCAAAAATCCAACATTCAGTCACAGAGTTATCAACAAATTGACGATCATGACTGACCAGCAATACAGTACCTGTATAATTGTCTACCAGCTCCTCCAGCAACTCTAATGTTTCCACATCCAGATCATTGGTTGGCTCATCAAGTACCAACAGATTACTGGGTTTTAGGAACAGACGCGCCAGTAATAACCGGTTCCTTTCACCACCAGAAAGCGCTTTAACCGGTGTCATTGCCCGCTTCGGATGAAACAGAAAGTCCTGCAAATAACCCAGAACATGACGAGGACGACCATTCACCATCACTTCTTGTTTACCTTCAGCCAGGTTATCCATTACAGTTCTTTCCGGATCAAGTGCTATCCGATGCTGATCAAAATAAGCAACTTCTAGTTTAGTACCACAATGAACACGGCCGCCATTAGATTGCAGCTCACCTAACATCAGTTTCAGTAAAGTTGTTTTGCCACAACCATTTGGTCCCACCAGTGCAATTTTATCCCCACGCTGAATTTGCGCACTGAAATTATTGACCAGCTTCTTTTCACCAATTTGATAGTTAACATTTTCCAGCTCAAAGACAATTTTGCCGGAACGACTCGCTTCTTCCATCTGTATTTTAGCGGTTCCCATGACTTCACGACGTTGTGAACGCTCAATACGTAATGCTTTCAATGCCCTGACGCGCCCTTCATTACGAGTACGACGCGCTTTAATCCCCTGACGAATCCACACTTCTTCCTGAGCCAACTTACGATCAAATTCAGCATTTTGCATCTCTTCCACACGCAATGCTTCTTCTTTGCCTTCTAGAAACTTATCGTAATTACCCGGCCACGACACTAACTTACCGCGATCTAAATCGACAATACGGGTTGCCATATTGCGAATAAATGAACGGTCATGGGAAATGAAAACAAGACTACCCTGAAAATCTTTCAGGAAATTTTCCAGCCATTCAATCGTATCGATATCCAGGTGGTTAGTTGGTTCATCAAGCAGCAAGACTTTTGGTGAACTAACCAACGCCCTCCCCAATGCCGCCTTACGCAACCAACCACCTGAAAGAGAAGAGAGCTTCGCTTCCGCAGGTAAAGAGAGCTGTTTCAATACGTCATTAATCCGGCTGTCCAGTGACCATAGCCCGCGGATATCCAGCACTTCCTGCAATTCTGCCAAGCGGTTGAGGTTTTTCTGATTCGGTTCTTGCTCCACCAGACGGGAAACCTGATGAAAAGATTTAATATATTCGGCCTGCTCCTGAACACCTTCAGCAACAAAATCAAAGACCGTCCCTTCCACATCGCGAGGAGGGTCCTGTTGTAAACGAGAAACAATCAGATCCTGTTCGTAAATAACTTGACCATCATCCAACGGCTGCTCTTTTGCCAATACCCGTAACAAAGTCGATTTTCCAGCACCATTACGACCAACCAGACAAACTCTTTCATTTTCTTCTATATGCAATTCTGCATTATCAAGTAATGGCGCATCACTGAACGCCAACCACGCACCAGATAAATTGATCAACGACATAGTAATTATTTTTCCTCACCAGCATGGCGTAATAGCCAGCAGTTGTGAATCTGACGGTTACGGGCAAAATCCTGCGACTGGGTTTTACTGGTGATCTCTTCTGCCACCAAGCCAACTTTCTCCAGCTCAGCAAAATCCATTTTAAAACCTCGTTTATTATTGGAGAACATCAGCGTTCCCCCACGACGCAACAAGCGTTTCAGCTGTTTCATCAAGATGATATGGTCGCGTTGTACATCAAATGCATCTTCCATTCGTTTAGAATTGGAGAAAGTCGGCGGATCAATAAAAATCAAATCAAACTGTTCACCGGCCCGAGCCAACCAAGCGAGACAATCGGCCTGAATCAACCGATGCTGACGCCCTGTTAATCCATTAGCCTGTAAGTTCCGCTCAGCCCATTCAAGATAAGTGCGAGACATATCAACCGTCGTTGTTGAACGCGCGCCTCCCAATCCAGCATGTACTGTCGCAGATCCGGTATAAGCAAACAGGTTCAGAAAATCTTTTCCTTCACTCATTTCACCTAGCATTTTCCGAGCAATACGATGATCAAGGAACAAGCCAGTGTCCAAATAGTCAGTTAAATTAACCCAAAATTTTGCGTCATACTCATTTACCAGAAAGAATTCCCGTTTTTCTGCCATTCTTTCATATTGGCTTTTTCCTTTCTGACGTTGACGAGTTTTAAGTATTAATTGATTCGATGTGAGCCCAAGAACTTGCATCGTTGCACTGATAACATCGAATAAACGCTGACGTGCTTTATTAGCATCAATACTTTTCGGCGGAGCATATTCCTGAATCACCACTTTATCCGCATAACGGTCAACAGCCACATTGTATTCTGGCAAATCAGCATCATACAGACGATAGCAATTAATCCCTTGCCGTTTCGCCCAGTTAGTTAATTTCTTTTCATTTTTGCGCAGGCGATTGGCATAATCTTCCGCCACATTCATCTCTGATGAGTGCGGTTTATCTGACAACTGATAATTTTTCTGCACGCAATCCAGTGGGCCGTTTTTAGCTTTAAACTCACGTTCAGCCCGTAATTGCAAACAACTCAGCAACTCAGGCGACGCACTGAATAGAGACAGACGCCAGCTAGGGAAACGGCTTTTCATTATCCGCCCAAACAAACTGTGTAGTGCAACCAATGCAGGTTCACTTTCCAAGCGCTCACCATAAGGTGGATTACTTAACACTGTTCCGACTGGGCCTTCTGGTAACGGATTTTCCAGACGACTAGCATCACCTTGCTGGAAAGTTATCAACTGTGCAACCCCTGCTCTACGAGCATTTGACCGAGCCATATCCAGCACTCTGCGATCAATATCAGAACCAACAAAACGAGAAGCTGTCTCCTGAAGACCTTTACGAAAGCGGATCTGCGCTTCTGTAGTCACCTCACGCCAAATCTCTTCATCATGTTGCAACCAGGCAATAAAGCCCCAGTGGTTACGATGCAGCCCAGGAGCACGATCAGCCGCCATCATTGCGGCTTCAATCAATAATGTGCCGGAACCACACATAGGATCGACCATCGGAGTACCAATCCGCCAGCCTGAACGTAGAATAATCGCAGCGGCCAGATTTTCTTTCAGTGGGGCTTGACCAGCAAGATCGCGATAACCTCGGATATGCAAACCATCACCACTCAAATCCAATGCAACACTGGCTTTCTCTTTATTCAAAAAAACATTAATGCGAATATCCGGTTGTTGCTTTGCCACATTAGGGCGTTGATCCAACTTACGAATAAAGCTATCGACAATGGCGTCTTTAACCTTGAGTGCGCCATATTGAGTATTCCGTATCTCTTCATTTGCGCCACTGAAATGCACAGAGAAAGTACTGCCTACCGAGAAAATCTGGCTCCAATCGATAGACTGAACGCCAAGATAGAGATCTAAATCGCTATAAACATTAAATTCGTTTAGCGGTAGCAAAATACGTGATGCCAGCCTGCTCCACATCAGACTTTTATACATCACTCTGCCATCACCTTGAAAATGAACTCCGCCTTGCACAATTTTGCATGATTGCGCTCCCAGCATTTCCAGTTCGTTCTTCAATAATTCTTCTAATCCACGCGCCGTGCTGGCAAACAGAGAGTTCATGTTACATATCACCAAAAAGAAAATTGTTACGCATTATAGCTAATCCAGGTGACATGTCATAAAGTTGAGCATGTAAAAAATGTTTCATGGAGATTAACGGATGATCACTCTGTCTCGCTTGTATACCCACCCGGTAAAGTCTATGCGTGGTTTGCAACTCTCCCATGCATTAGTCAGTGAAAGCGGCCTTATCTTTGATCGCAATTTTATGGTCACAACGACAGACGGGACTTTTATTACCGCCCGTAAATATCCTCAGATGTTGTTATTTACTCCAGCTATGTTCAATAACGGTATTTATCTGCGTGCGCCCAACGGAGAAAATGCCACCGTACTTTACAGTGATTTCCTACCTGAACAGCAGCCTACGGAAGTATGGGGCAACCATTTTACGGCCCTAATTGCACCAGAAACAATTAATCAATGGTTAAGTCGTTTCTTTGATATTCCAGTGCAATTACGCTGGTTAAGCCATAAATTAAGCCGCAGAGTAAAAAAACACCCTGACATTCCATTATCATTTGCTGATGGTTATCCATTTCTACTCATTAATGAAGCTTCATTTCATTTATTACAACAACGTTGTCCGGCCAGTATTAAATTAGAGCAATTTCGTCCAAATATTGTTATTACTGGTACTGAAGCATTTGCAGAAGACAATTGGCAATCAATTCAGATTGGCGATGTTATTTTTGATTTGCCCAAACCCTGTAGCCGCTGTATTCTGACAACCGTCAGCATTGATAAAGGCATTAAAAATTCCAACGGAGAGCCATTAGCGACATTGCAATCATTCCGTACAGCAGAAAATGGTGATGTCGATTTTGGTCAGAATCTCACTGCCCGTTCGAGTGGTATTATTAGAATCGGAGATAATGTCACTATATTAGCTAAAAAAGATCCGCGTAAATATGGCAGTGGCGAAAAAGCTGAAGATATTGATTTACCAAAAATAAATGAGCAATCTGTCACTATTGAATATAATGGGAAAACCTTTACAGGTAATAATCAACAAATCATTTTAGAACAACTGGAACAACAAGGAATTAAAGTACCCTACTCATGTCGGGCGGGAATATGTGGATGCTGTAAACTTTCTTTAATTAAGGGCGAGGTTTCTCCTTTAAAAGCCACGGCGATTAAAAACGACGGTCATATTTTAGCTTGCTGTTGTATTCCAAAGAGCAACCTTATTCTTAATAATAGCGAAGAATAGATCTTTAAATTAAAATCAAACTAACGTGCCATAAATTGGCACGTTGAACGCCAATTCCTCTATCCTTCCTTCCCATTGTGGCGCTAACACCGCTTAAAAGGGGAGGAAATCAATAAATTTTATAAATCAATCACAACGGTGATTGTTATAACGAATTTATTATTACAATAATGAATTAATTATTACCATAATGAATTTATAACTACTGTCATAAAATGATTACACTCTAACAGGAGCTTAAGTCACTCAGAAAAAACACCAAAGGAGTAAGTCATGGCACGTATTGTCATTGCAGCGGTCGCAACCCCTGGACATGTCTATCCAATGTTAAAGGTCGCTCAATCACTAATAGCACAAGGACATCAGGTAACCGTATTTACCGGTGCATTATTTCGCCAACAGGTAGAAACTTTAAGCGCGCAATTTGTCCCTTTTGATGAACAGATAGACTTTGACTATCGTCATTTAGAACAGCGTTTCCCCGACCGTGCCCAACTTCCTCCGGGAAATGTACAAATGGCACTGGCATTCAAAAATTTCTTCTCAGCTCCAATCCCAGTTCTTGACCGCCAATTACGGCAGATTATCCGTGAACAACAAGCAGATCTGCTTATAGCCGAGAACTGCTTTTATGGCATATTACCCTTGCTACAAGAAGAAAAAACCCATCGTCTTCCAGTGATAGTCATTGGCATAACACCTTTGGCTTACTCTTCGAAAGATTCAATTTTCTGGGGGCCACGTATCCCACCTGCGGTATTACCACCAGAATTGACACATGAACAACTCGTAGATGAAACCAACCAGCAACTCATAGCCGAAGTACAAGATAGCTTCAATGACGCATTAGTTCAGTCAGGAAGCTCTGCGTTAACCAGACCTTTCAACGATGAAGTGATTATCAGTGCTGATCGCTTTTTGCAACTCTCAACCCTGGCATTTGAATACCCACGAGAAGGGTTGCCTGATACAGTCCATTTTATTGGCCCCCTTCCTAATCCTGCACCGACAACAACATCACCTCAATTATGGGAGGAAGATGATCCACGTCCATTGGTTATAGTTACTCAGGGTACTATCTCCAATACCGATTTAAATCAGTTGATTCTCCCCACATTGCACGCACTGGCTACATTACCAATACGTATATTGGCAACCACCGGTGGCAGATCGGTAGAAACACTGAGTAAAGATCTACCCGAAAATGCACGCATTGAAGAATTTATTTCATTTGAGCACTGGCTGCCAAAAGCTTCATTACTAATATCCAACGGAGGTTATGGAACCATCAATTATGCTCTCAGCCACGGGACTCCGTTACTCATTGCAGATGCAGGAGAAGGCAAGCAGGAAGCAGCTTTTCGTGTTGTATGGGCTGGATGCGGAACTAATCTGGATACAGCACACCCCACTGAATTTCAACTTAAGCAAACAGTGGAAAATATGCTGAGTACAGACTTGTTTAAACAACGTGCGCAAATTGTCCAAAAAGATTACGCAAGACATGATGCATTAGCAGCAATATCCCGTCACGTAGAACAATTAATTCTTGAATAAAGCCGCAGTAACCAAACCCTAGATACCTTCGTCTTTCCTCTCCATTTTAGTGCTAACACAGACTAAAAGGGGGAGGAAATCGGCATATGTCATAACTTCATAAAAAATAAATTACAGTGATTATTGTCATGATAAATTATTATTACTACAATGAATTTGTAACAGTAATCATGAAATGATCACACCCTGAGTCAGGAGCTAACTAGCGTAATTAAATCAAAACAGTACAAAGGAGTAAGTTATGGCACGAATTGTCATTGCAGCGGTCGCAACGCCCGGGCATGTCTATCCGATGTTAAAAGTAACTCAATCACTGATAGCACAAGGACATCAGGTAACTGTATTCACCGGCGCATTATTTCGCCAACAGGTAGAAGATTTAAATGCAACATTTATCCCCTTCGATGAGCAGATAGACTTTGATTACCGCCACTTAAAACAACGTTTTCCTGATCGAGCGCACCTTCCTCCAGGAAATCTACAAATGGCGCTAGCGTTTAAAGATTTCTTCTGTACCCCAATCCCATTCCTTGACCGCCAACTACAACAAATCATCCATGAACAGCAAGCAGAACTCCTTATAGCCGAGAACTGTTTCTATGGCATATTGCCACTGCTGCAAAAAGAAAAAACTCATCGCCTTCCAGTGATCATAATTGGCATAACGCCTCTGGCTTACTCTTCGAAAGATTCAATTTTCTGGGGACCACGTATTCCCCCCGCATTACTACCATCAGAGTTGACACATGAACAACTCGTGGATGAGGAAACACGACAACTAATAACCGAAGTTCAGAATAGCTTCAATGACGCATTAACTCAGGCGGGATGCGCTACGTTAACCAGATTTTTCAATGATGAAGTCATTTTGGGTTCTGATCGCTTTTTGCAACTTTCAACCCTGGCATTTGAGTACCCACGAGAAGAATTGCCTGATACAGTCCATTTTATTGGCCCTCTCCCCAACCCCGCTCCGATAACAGAATCACCGCAATTATGGGAAGAAGATGATCCACGCCCATTGGTTATAGTCACTCAGGGCACCATGTCTAATACTGATCTAAACCAGTTAATTCTCCCCACATTGCGTGCACTGGCTACATTACCTGTGCGTGTATTAGCAACCACCGGTGGTAGTTCAATAGAAATACGGCCAGAAAACATACCTGACAACGCATATATCGAAGAATTTATCTCATTTGAGCACTGGCTGCCAAAAGCTTCATTGCTAATATCCAACGGGGGTTATGGAACCATTAATTACGCCCTCAACCACGGTACACCAGTACTCATTGCCGATACGGGAGAAGGTAAACAGGAAACAGCGTTTCGCGTCGTATGGGCTGGATGCGGTATTAATCTGGATACAGCACAACCAACGGAATCTCAGCTTAAGCAGACAGTGGAAAATATGCTGCGTACAAATTTGTTTAAACAGCGGGCACAAATCATCCAAGATGATTACGCCAGTCACGACGCATTGGCAGCAATATCCCATCACGCAGAACAATTAATCTTCGAAAATCGTGCTAATTAACTTCATTATATCTCCTCCCCATCTCAAAGCTAATGCTATCCAGAGGGGAGGGAATTATTAAAATACTTCTTATCTATTTTTCACACCAACTTCAAACGAGTAAGCTATAGCTATTACTATAACGAACAAGTTTCTGTGATAATAGCCAACAGGAAACAGGAAACAGGAAACAGGAAACAGGAAACAGGAAACAGGAAACAGGAAACAGGAAACAGGAAAAGAATAACTTACTCATAATCAGATGAGAAGATGTGAATGCGGTAAAATTTCCTCAGATGATAAAGAACAATTTTCTCAATTAAAAACAGTGATTATCTTCTGGCTTGTCGTTCTATTTTCAAAAAATGATTTTACTCTTTGGAAATCACGGAACAATGGGATCTTAAACCTAGATCAAACCGCGGTGCCATAAATTGGCATACAAACAGGTTCTACAAATGGCATCAATCGATCATTCATAATCTTAATTGGATCGCAAAAACTCATTACCCGATCGGATAACGTTAATTGTGGTTGAGCTAACAGACAAAGGCTCGCGCTATCTCCAGCTTCTACGACCAAGAATACAGCATCTGTCCCGCAATCCTGGAGCCGTACCTGAATTAGCTCGCCTTGTACCGGCTTTTCTATCATGGCAAAACGGGAAAAATACCAGCTTCTTGGCATCTGCGGCTTAATAAAGCGGAAAGCCACTAACGCATTAAGAATTAATTCAGCCCTGGATTCATCTGAAATATTAATTTGGCGTGTCTGTTCTTCAAAACAATAATAAAGCGTCGCATCTTCTACAGAGAACGAAGTTTCTCCCATTGCATAGGGTGTCAGCATCTTCGCAGGAAAACAGGAACGAAAAACCATACCATTAGACAGGTCGAGCATTACACGGTCATGGTCAGTATCAAAATACCAGCGCCATTGGTCATCGGGTTTAATGTTCATGAGTTATCCTTTTATGCCAGAAAAACTTACATCGCCAAACAGATTGTAAATAACTTGCCCGCTATTCAGTGAAATAAGCCCTGCCATAATTAAAAGACACGTGAAGATACAGATAAAATTTAGATGTTCAGAGCAAATATAGATGAGTTGGGGGCAAAAATAAACCCCCAATGATAAATTAACAGCAAGATTTAGATATGATTGACGATATCTTTGATTAATTTTGGACCATAATAGATAAATCCAGAGAAAATCTGTATCAAAGAAGCCCCCGCCGCTATTTTTTCTCTGGCAGAGACAAGTGAATCTATTCCACCAACACCGATAATGGGAATTTTACCGCTTAATTCCTGAGAGAGCTGATGAATAATCTCTGTACTACGCAACTGGACCGGCCGACCACTTAACCCACCAACTTGTTGGCAATAGTTAAGTCCTTCAACTAATCTCTTGTCTAACGTTGTATTAGTTGCAATAGCACCATCGATATTATGACGAATTAAACTATCTGCAATTTGAATCAACTCTTCTTGAGAAAGGTCTGGCGCAATTTTTACCGCAACAGGGACATATTTCTGGTATTTTTGTTGAAGTTCACTCTGTTTATTTTTAATCGCCGATAATAGATCATCCAACGCTTCGCCGTATTGAAGCGTTCTTAAGCCAGGTGTGTTAGGTGAAGAGATATTAATTGTGATATAGCCAGCATGAGGATAAACTTTATCCATGCAGATTAAATAATCATCTTTCCCATGCTCTACTGGCGTATCTTTATTTTTGCCAATATTGATCCCAATAACTCCGCCATATTTTGCCTTTTTGACATTCTCTACCAGGTTATCAACACCAAGATTATTGAAGCCCATACGGTTAATTAACCCTTCTGCTTCAACGATACGGAATAATCTCGGCTTATCATTTCCTGCCTGAGCGCGTGGGGTTACGGTGCCAATTTCAATAAAACCAAATCCCATTGCGCCAAATGCATCAATACAATCGCCATCTTTATCAAGGCCCGCGGCCAGACCGAGGGGATTTTTAAATGACAGGCCCATACAAGTAACAGGCTTCGTCGCAACTGACTGGCGGATCAGGAACTCAAAAGGACTACCGGTAATACGCTTAAGCTGGCGGAAGGTTAATTCGTGCGCCCGTTCCGGATCAAGTTGGAACAACGCTTTCCTGACTAGTGGGTAGCACATAATTCTGAACCTATTAATTAATTTATAAACATTAAATTATAAAAGTAAAACTATACACATTCATGTGCCACTTAGAAATTTTTGAACTAAAAAACGCTCATTTTTAATCCTAAAAATATTTCGGCAGGTAGAGTAACCGAATAATATGGGATGAATCTACAGAAATATGCTAATTAGGCGCAAATCTCTCCTAGATGTTGCGCGTGAAAGTCGGGAAAATGCATTGATATAACAAGAATACACTGGTGACTACAATCGTTGACTTTTACTTTGCTTCTCTCGAACAACTCAAAGGGGGGTAAACCAATGGATGCTCTTTAATATCTTGAGCAATTTTCATACTACAAGTATCAAGCATCAACCAATAAAAATGTATTTCAATGCCGCAATAACAACAGCAATACCAACTGCTAATGTCAGTTTCTTAATCCAATCTAAATCTGTTTTTATAGTACCAATATCGGTTTTAATGCTCTCAGTGGCAACTGTTAGATCTGCTTTGGCGACAACTACTTATGTTTTGCAGTTCTGTAATAACTTCAACGATTTTTTCAGACTGCTCATCGTTAAAACCAGACGCTTTGAGTGCCTTAACTGCTGTATGTGTATCCATTGTAAGTATTTACTTCCAACCCAATGCTTGCAACAAGAAATTGATTATCCAGAGGATAAATTGGAAAAAATATCGGGCTAAATAACCATTAGCCCGATAACTTGATAATCCAATAAAATAGTTATCAGCTTTCTAATGCCTTGGTAATTTTTTCAAACAGATCACCAGACAAATTTTCCAATGCTTTCAACTGTTCCAACGCACTACGCATCATGTTTTGACGTTTTTCATCATAACGTTTCAGGCGAATCAGCGGTTCAATCAAACGAGAAGCAACCTGTGGGTTACGGCTGTTAAGATCAGTCAAAATTTCTACCAGGAATTGATAACCACTGCCATCTTCAGCATGGAATGCAACTGGATTATTAACAAATGTTCCAATCAGAGCACGCACCCGGTTTGGGTTACTGATACTAAATGAACGATGATTCAGAAGATTACGCACATTAGCCAGCACATCTGCCGCCGGGCTACTTGCCTGTAAGCTAAACCATTTATCCATCACCAGACCATCCTGATGCCATCGATCATCAAATTCCGCCATGAGTTGATCACAGCAAGGCAACTCTGCCAGCACCGAGCCAGATAATGCCGCCAGTGCATCAGTCATATTGTCAGATTGATGATATTGATTTGATACCACTTTATCGGCCTGCTCTTGATGACCAAAAGCCAGATAATATAGACAAATATTACGCAGAGAGCGCTGAGCAATATCCTGATGAGCGACACGGTATGCACCGATATTGATAGCGTTATAAACCACCGCAAACTCATCAGCCATTTCCTGAGCCAAAGTACGAGTGATTACATCCAGAACTTCATGAATCGCTTTAGGATCGATAATCGCAAACAGCTCCGCCATCTCACTTTCTGATGGTAAAGTCAGAATATGAGCCGCCAGAGCCGGATCAATTTCTTCATCCAATAATACCGCTCGGAAAGCATCCACCACATGCATTGGCAATTCGATCGGCTGCTTCTGCTGATAACGGATAACGTTCAATTTGATATAGTTTGCCATCAGCGACTGAGCCGCATCCCAACGTGAAAACGCATTGCGAGCGTGTTTCATCAGGAATGCCAATTGCTGATCACTGAATGTGTAATCCAGTTTCACCGGCGCTGAGAATTCCCGTAATAAAGAGGGAACCGGCAGTGACGGCACATCATCAAATACAAACGTCTGCTCTGCATTAGTCACATTCAATACATGGTGAACCGGTTGACCATCATAACGTAGCGGAATAACATGACCTTTACTGTCATATAACTCAATATCCAGAGGAATATGCAGAGGCAGTTTCTCTTTTTGATCAGCGGTAGGTGGTGTCATCTGACTGACATACAACTTATATTGCTGCTTTTCTGCATCATATTCGTCGCGAACTGTCAGTACGGGAGTACCAGACTGGCTATACCAACGACGGAAAAGTGACAAATCCACATTTGACGCATCCTCCATTGCCTGAACAAAATCATCACATGTTGCAGCACTGCCATCATGGCGATGAATATAAAGCTGCATCCCTG
This sequence comes from Photorhabdus aegyptia, assembly GCF_000612035.1. Classification (NCBI taxonomy): domain Bacteria; kingdom Pseudomonadati; phylum Pseudomonadota; class Gammaproteobacteria; order Enterobacterales; family Morganellaceae; genus Photorhabdus; species Photorhabdus aegyptia. The sequence goes on from NZ_JFGV01000030.1 coordinate 28,220, forward strand.
CCTGGAATCGCTCTTCACCTAGCAAGGTATGAATCATACGAATAACTTCCGCGCCCTTCTCATACACAGTCAGGGTATAGAAATTATTCATCTCAATCACTTTATCCGGGCGAATTGGATGGGCCATTGGGCTGGCGTCTTCCGCAAACTGTGCCGAACGCATCACTCGCACATTATTAATACGATTAACAGAGCGAGAGCCAAGATCAGAGCTAAATTCCTGATCACGGAATACCGTCAACCCCTCTTTTAAGCTCAATTGGAACCAATCGCGGCAAGTAATGCGATTCCCAGTCCAGTTATGGAAATATTCGTGGCCGATCACAGCTTCTATATTAAGGTAATCTCTATCAGTCGCAGTTTCAGACTTCGCCAGCACATATTTGGAGTTAAAGACATTCAGCCCTTTATTCTCCATAGCGCCCATGTTAAAGAAATCCACCGCGACAATCATATAAATATCGAGGTCATACTCAAGGCCAAAACGGGTTTCATCCCACTTCATAGAATTTTTCAGGGAAGTCATCGCCCAATCAGCTCGATCGAGATTGCCACGATCAACAAACAGCTCCAATGCAACTTCACGGCCGCTACGCGTCGTAAAAGTATCGCGCAACACATCAAAATCACCCGCGACCAGAGCAAACAGATAACATGGTTTCGGGAATGGATCTTGCCATTTCACCCAATGACGCCCATCATCGGTTTCTCCCTGCTCAACCCGATTACCGTTTGAAAGCAGATACGGATACTTGGCTTTATCGGCTGTGATACGCGTGGTAAAACGAGCCAATACATCAGGACGATCGAGATAGTAAGTAATATGGCGGAACCCTTCTGCTTCACACTGGGTACAAAGCGCATCACCAGAAACATACAGACCTTCCAGCGCCGTATTGTTCGATGGATGGATCTCATTAACAATTTTCAAAGTAAACTGAGCCGGCAACTGTTCAATGACCAGCGTCCCCTCCTGTTCACGATAATGCGCCCACGGTTGACCGTTCACATGAAGACTTTTCAGTGTCAAGTCTTCACCATCCAACACTAATGGCGTTATTTCGTGACTCAGACGTTTTATTTGGCTGATTGCAGTGATTTCCGTGTTATCGGCATCAAGATTAAAATCGAGTTCAATATCAGAAATCGTATAGTCGGGAGCGCGATAATCCCGGCGGTACTTAGCTTGTCGCTGTTGTGTCATAAGAAACCTTTTTATTTCATGCCTGATGGAATTAATTCAATACCAAGCCTTACGCTGCCATAGAAAGAGGTTGAATTTCAAGAGTGAATAACGCACCTTCTGACGTTAAACATTCATTAAGAACGAGTATGATGTTGTGTAAGGAATATGTTTATTCTTTGGTGCTTGTCATCACCTAATGATCAAATAACATGATAATATTTGACCAAAGGCCCTGTTTAGCTTCGATATTTTGGTGAACTATATGATGTTATGTGACTTCAATAACAAAATAATCTCGGTATACTCTTCCCACTTTATCGATTTAGCTAATACGAATACGCTCCGTGAGGATGCATAACGCGCTATGACACTAGACGCTACCCCAATTATAAAATCACTGCTTGATACTGACGCTTATAAACTTCATATGCAACAAGCAGTGTATCACCGCTACAGCCACATGCCTGTTGTTGCAGAGTTTCGCTGCCGCGGCGATGAATTGCTAGGTGAATATGCCACAGAATTACGCTATCAAGTTAATACGATGGCTGATTTGGCATTAACCGATGCTGAATTTAATTACCTTTCCAGTCTGCCTTTTTTCAAGGCTGATTATCTGGATTGGTTAAAAACTTTTCGTTTTAACCCACAACAAGTCAATATTTCTGTTACAGAGGGTGGCCAATTAGCTATCCGTATTTCAGGATTATGGCATGAAGTCATTATGTGGGAAGTTCCACTACTGGCGCTAATTAGTGAATTAGTTCATCGCTATCACTCACCAGATAATGCAGTGGAAAACGCAGTTAATCAGCTACGCAAGTTGATCAAACTGTTCTATCAAAATGCTGAAAATGAAGGAATCGATCTCTCCAGTTTCAAACTGATGGATTTCGGTACACGCCGCCGTTTCTCACACTGTGTTCAACACGCTATCGTCAGTGAGCTGCAACAGCATTTCCCTTATTTGATTGGCACTAGCAATTATCAACTTGCACAACAGCTTGGACTCCCTCCGGTTGGTACGCAGGCTCATGAGTGGTTTCAAGCTCATCAGCAAATCAGCCCGGATCTGGCTAGCAGTCAACGAGAAGCATTACAGAGTTGGCTGAAAGAATATCCTAACCAGTTAGGTATTGCCTTGACCGACTGTATTACAATGGACGCTTTCCTACGGGACTTTGATGCCCAGTTTGCCAAAAGTTATCAAGGCTTACGCCATGATTCGGGCGATCCCGTTCAATGGGGTGAGAAAGCGATCGCCCATTATCAAAAACTGGGTATCGACCCAATGACAAAAACGCTGGTGTTCTCTGACAGCTTGGATTTCCAAAAAGCGCTAGCGCTCTATCGTCATTTCCACAACAGAATAAACCTGATTTTCGGTATCGGTACGCAACTCACCTGTAATATTCCAGGGGTTAAGCCACTGAATATCGTCATAAAACTTGTTGAATGTAATGGCAAACCAGTCGCAAAGCTTTCAGATAGCCCCGGCAAAACCATTTGTGAAGATAACGAGTTTGTTAACAGGCTACGTGCAGCTTTTGATATACCTCAGGTTAAACAAGCTTGTTAACCCAAGTTTCATGCCAAAATACCCCTGTGCTGCTGGCAGATAACGCAGCAGCACATCTGAAAAGGGCCTTTCCCCTCTATTTCACCGTTTAAATTGATGATTTCCTCTTGTTTCCTGAAACAGGGCAAGTAACATAGAACAAGTTGCCCCTTGTGGGGATATTCAATTTCACAAACCTGAACTGATATATAAAGAAGAGAGAAATCTATGAGCGTAGCGCCTGTAGTCGACGTACTGCAAGGCCGGGTTGCGGTTGATAGTGAAGTCACCGTTCGCGGCTGGATACGTACAAGGAGAGATTCTAAAGCTGGCATCTCTTTCCTCGCCGTCTATGACGGTTCCTGCTTTAATCCATTACAGGCCGTCGTTAATAATAATTTGCCTAATTATCAGGATGAAATTCTGCATTTAACTACCGGCTGTTCTGTCGAAGTAACAGGGACAGTCGTTGCTTCCCCAGGCCAAGGGCAGAATTTTGAACTACAAGCGACCCAAGTCGTGGTGATCGGCATGGTTGAAGATCCTGATACCTACCCAATGGCCGCGAAACGCCACAGTATTGAATACCTGCGTGATGTCGCTCACCTGCGCCCACGCACCAACCTGATTGGCGCCGTTGCTCGTATGCGCCATACTCTTGCTCAAGCATTACACCGTTTCTTCCATGAAAATGGTTACTTCTGGGTTTCCACCCCGTTGATTACGGCTGCTGATACAGAAGGCGCCGGCGAAATGTTCCGCGTCTCTACGCTGGATCTGCAAAATCTGCCGTTAACTGACAAAGGTGAAGTGGATTTCAACCAAGATTTTTTTGGCCGCGAAGCTTTTCTGACCGTATCCGGGCAATTGAACGGTGAAGCATATGCTTGTGCATTAAGCAAAGTTTACACATTTGGTCCGACCTTCCGTGCTGAAAACTCTAATACCAGCCGCCATCTGGCGGAATTCTGGATGCTTGAACCGGAAATCGCCTTCGCCAGCCTTAACGATGCCGCTTCACTGGCTGAAAATATGCTGAAATATGTTTTCAAAGCCGCATTGGCAGAGCGCGCTGATGATCTACAATTCTTTGCTGAACGCGTAGATAAAGATGTTATCACCCGCCTGGAAAAGTTTGTCAATTCTGACTTTGCTCAGATTGATTACACCGATGCCATTGAAATTCTGCAAAACTGCGGCCAAAAATTTGAAAACCCAGTCTTCTGGGGAGTTGACCTCTCTTCAGAACACGAACGTTATCTGGCCGAGAAACATTTCCAAGCTCCGGTTGTCGTGAAAAACTATCCAAAAGATATTAAAGCCTTCTATATGCGAATGAACGACGACGGTAAGACTGTCGCGGCAATGGATGTACTTGCACCGGGCATTGGTGAGATTATCGGCGGCTCACAACGTGAAGAGCGTCTGGATATGCTGGATAAACGTATGGAAGAGATGGGGCTTAATAAAGAAGATTACTGGTGGTACCGTGATCTGCGCCGTTATGGTACCGTACCTCACTCAGGGTTCGGACTGGGCTTTGAACGCTTGGTTGCTTACGTGACTGGTGTGCCAAATGTACGCGATGTCATCCCATTCCCGCGCACGCCAAGAAGCGCAAACTTCTAATGATTGCGTAAAACAAATATTAAGAAATTATTATGTATAAAGCCAGCAAAAGCTGGCTTTTTTTATTCTTCAAATTCAAGATACGATCAAAAATCCTATTCCATTTACATTTTGCAATATATTATTTTCACTTTATTACAAAAATCGTCAATTTGTATCAATTAAATGATAGATAAAGTCCACGGCTAATGAAAAACTGTGCCCCGACTCGGACATCACGGTATTTTCATAAATAATTTCAACGAGTTTCTTAAAGGAATTATTTCTGTCAGTAACAGATGTCCGAATAACACCAATGACGGTAATTAACGATAGTAATTAAATGAAGGTAACAATAATGAAGGGTAGTATCTTTTCCGTGGTCATCCCAGCACTGTTGACTGCTGGTGTAGCAAATGCCGCTGAAATTTATAATAAAAATGGTAATAAACTGGATATCTATGGCAAAGTTGATGCGCGTCATCAATTCTCTAAAATTACCCAAAGCTCAGATAAATCCCCTATCTATAGTGAAGATGGTGATGCAAGCTACATTCGTTTGGGCTTCAGAGGTGAAACTCAAATCAATGACCAACTAACGGGTTATGGCCGTTGGGAATACAATATTCAGGCTAACAAAGCTGAGGAAAACAATTCCGAAGGCAATCAAACCCGTCTGGGCTTCGCTGGTCTGAAATTGGCTAAATACGGTTCCCTAGACTACGGTCGTAATTATGGTGTTCTCTATGACGTCAATGCCTGGACTGACGTACTGCCAGTATTCGGCGCTGATTCCATGTCGCAGGCTGACACCTACATGACTAATCGTGCTACTGGTGTCTTGACTTATCGCAATACAGATTTCTTTGGTCTGGTTGATGGTCTGAACTTCGCCCTGCAATACCAAGGTAAGAACGACGAAGACAGCAACAACGGCCGCAATTCGAACCGTAAGCGCAGTAAGCCCAATGGTGGTAGCAACGGCGACGGCTTCGGCCTCTCTGTTACTTATGATATCGGCAATGGTATCAGCGTAGGAGGAGCCTACTCCAATGCTGACCGACCTATTACACATGAAAGGCTCGTTACCTCTGTCGCTCGCGGTGAAAGGGCTGAGGCATGGAACGTTGGCGCCAAATATGATGCAAAAAACCTATATCTGGCCGCCATGTATGGCGAAACTCACAATATGACTTCTTTCGGCTACCAAGATTTCGTCTCCGCAAAAACCCGCAATATTGAATTAACGGCCCAATATCAGTTTGATTCTGGCCTGCGTCCATCTCTGGCATATGTTCAATCCAGAGGAACAACTTTTTTCACTCATCAGGACTGGGTAAAATATATCTCTATTGGTTCTTATTATAACTTTAACAAAAATTTATCCACTTATGTGGATTATAAAATCAACTTAGTACATGACAACTTCTACACCAAACATCTCGATGTCAACACAAATAACGCGGTAGGTGTAGGTTTGGTATATCAATTCTAGCCGTCTGATATAAATTAGACAGGTTAATAGGAGAGCCAATTAACATGTTATGGTGCTCACTTAAAGTGAGCACTACTTTTTTCAAGAATAATCATTATTAGGTATCTGTTAAAAAATGGTATATAACACATCGACAAGCATATCAGTAAGTTACATATAAGAGATATGACTGATGAAATAAACATCATATTTTACTCTTTTTATTAAGATAAACAGGTAATTTTCTTCCGCCACTGACTGCTCTCCATTTTTCTCTTTTTTAATAAACTGGACCGACCAGAGTTCAAAAAACAACCTCTCATTTACATTTTGAAACACTTTGTTTCACATTTTTACCAAATTTTCTTTTTTATCGCATTTTGTGAGTGGATAAAAATAACAACCAATGAAACACTTGACAGTGAAACAGACGACACTAAACTCTCACAAATAGTTCCGTAAATTTTTAAAGAATTATTTTTGGCAGTGGCAGGTGTCCGAATAACACCAATGAGGGTAATAATAAATGATGAAACGCAATGTTCTTGCAGTAGTAATCCCAGCTCTGTTAGCTGCTGGCGCAGCAAATGCAGCTGAAATTTATAACAAAGACGGCAACAAACTGGATCTGTATGGTAAAGTTGAAGTCCAGCACAAATTCGCTAACAACAAAAGCGGCGAAGATGGCGATAACTCCTTTGCTCGTCTGGGTATCAAAGGCGAAACTCAAGTTAATGACCAACTGACCGGTTTTGGCCGTTGGGAATACAACATCAAAGGCAACCGTGCAGAAGGTGTTAGCGAAGAAACTAAAACTCGTCTGGCTTTCGCTGGTTTGAAACTATCCGACTACGGTTCAATGAACTATGGCCGTAACTACGGTGTGGTTTATGAAGTCAACGCTTGGACCGACGTGTTACCAGTATTCGGTGGCGACTCAATGGCGCAGACTGATAACTTCATGACTGGCCGTTCTACTGGTCTGTTGACTTACCGTAATACCGATTTCTTCGGTCTGGTTGATGGTCTGAATTTTGCTCTGCAATATCAGGGTGAAAATAGCGAAAACACTGCTAATGGCCGTGTCGACCGTAAAGACAACGGCGATGGTTACGGTTTCGCTGCAACCTATGACGTAGGTTACGGTATCAGCGTCGGTGGTGCATACTCTAATTCTGCTCGTACTGCTGCGCAAAAAACTGCCTTTGATGACTCTAAAGGTAAACCTACCGGCTCTACTGCCTTAGGTGATCGCGCTGAAGCATGGAACATCGGTGTTAAATACGATGCTAACAACATCTACTTGGCTGCCATGTACGGTGAAACCCGTAACATGACCCGTTTCGGTGGAAAAGTTGATGGTGTAAACTGGGAAAGCGTCGCTAACAAAACCCAGAACATCGAATTGACCGCCCAATATCAGTTCGACTTCGGTTTACGTCCATCTCTGGCATACGTTCAGTCCAGAGGTAAAAACCTGTTCGGTGACCTCGGTAATGACGAGAAAGAATCTGACAGCTACGATCTAGTTAAATATATCTCAGTCGGTAGTTACTACTACCTCAACAAAAACTTGACTACCTATGTTGATTACAAAATCAACCTGCTGGATAGCAATGACCTCACCAAAGCAACAGGTATCAGCACTGACAACGTTGTTGGCGTAGGTATGATTTACCAATTCTAATTACCGTTGGTAAATAGATTTAGCTGAACAAGTTAAACATCATTAAGAGAAAGCAGCGCTTATGTGCTGCTTTTTTAGTCTTATGTTTTCCTTCTTTTTCTCACTCCGCAAACTGCTTCACAAGATTATCTTCTTTTTGCGACAAATAGTTGGCAAACCGTTTTAGCAGCGTTAACCTGACTACCCTTTTGGGCTTAACCCTGAGCTTTGGAATTACAAACATGTTTGAGAAAATTACCGCAGCGCCTGCCGACCCTATTCTTGGCTTAGCCGATAGTTTCCGTTCTGATCCTCGTACAAATAAAATCAACCTTGGTATCGGTGTCTATAAAGATGAAACAGGAGAAACCCCTGTTCTGACCAGTGTTAAAAAAGCTGAACAATATTTACTGGAAAACGAAACAACAAAGAATTATCTGCCGATTAGCGGTTTAGCCGAATTTGGCCGCGTAACTCAAGAATTACTGTTTGGCAAAGATCACCCAGTCGTCACAGATAAACGCGCCCGCACAGCACAAAGCCCTGGCGGTACAGGTGCTTTACGTATTGCTGCGGATTTCATTGCCAAACAGACTAATGCTAAACGGGTTTGGATCAGCAACCCAACCTGGCCAAACCATAAAAACGTTTTTTCCGCCGCTGGCCTGGAAGTCTGTGAATATAAATACTATGACGCTGAAAAACACGCGCTGAATTTCGAAGGCATGCTAGCAAGCCTGTCTGAAACTCAGGCTGGTGATGTTGTTCTGTTCCACGGTTGCTGCCACAATCCGACTGGCATCGATCCCACCCCGGCACAATGGGCTAAGCTGGCAGAAATGTCTGCGGAAAAAGGTTGGTTGCCTATTTTTGATTTCGCTTATCAAGGATTTGCCAAGGGCCTGAATGAAGATGCAGAAGGCTTGCGTATTTTTGCGAAAAATCACAATGAACTGATTGTTGCCAGCTCTTACTCCAAAAACTTTGGCCTGTACAATGAACGTGTCGGCGCCTGTACCATTGTTGCTAGTGACAGCGATACAGCCGAAAGAGCGTTCAGTCAGGCTAAAGCGATTATTCGAGCGAACTATTCCAACCCACCTGCTCATGGTGCATCTGTTGTCACTACCATTTTGTCAAATGAAGATCTGAAAGCAGCTTGGGAACAGGAGCTGACCACCATGCGCGAACGTATCCAGCGTATGCGTCAACTGTTTGTCAATACCTTGCAGGAAAAAGGGGCAAAACAGGATTTCAGCTTTATTAGTAGCCAAAATGGTATGTTTTCATTCAGTGGTCTGACAAAAGAACAAGTAGAACGTCTGCGTGAGGAATTTGGCATATACGCTGTCAGTTCCGGTCGTATTAACGTCGCTGGTTTGACGTTGGAAAACATGGTTCCACTATGTGAAGCCATTGTTGCAGTACTCTAAATTAACATTTGCCTTACTATATTTACCTTACTCTGAAAAAGTCGCTGAATTTCAGCGGCTTTTATCATTCAGAAGATTCGACACTCGACACAATTGCGATATTAATCTCATTGAGTACATCAAAATGAAAATAGAACGGGTTGATCATCACCAACCTGGTACTTCATCCTGTAAAAATGGATTAGTCTGACGCTCATAACCTAGCGTCGACATTGGCCCGTGCCCTGGAATAAATTCATAATCATCACCAAGTGGCAGAAGTTTATCTTTAATTGAGTTAATTAACTGCTGGTGATTACCGCGTGGGAAGTCACTACGCCCAACCCCCCCTTTAAACAGAACATCTCCCATATAAATCAGCTTATCTTCATGATTTACAAACACAACATGCCCTGGCGTATGCCCCGGACAGTGCAACACAGATAAATCAACGCCCCCTACTCGTAGTTCATCACCTTCATTTAACCAGCGATCAGGTTCAAATGATGGGCATTCTTCAATGCCAAACATCCGACTCTGAGCTTGCAAACCTTCAATCCAGAAAGCATCTTCCTGCTGCGGTCCGTAGACCGGCACATTAAAATGTTTAGCGACTGCCGCTGTTGCACCAACATGGTCAAAGTGACCATGAGTCAACAAAATCTGGGTCAATTTCAAACCACGGCGTTCTATCTCGGCGATCAGCTTCTCTGCTTCTCCCCCCGGATCAACAATTGCCGCCTCCTTACTCTCTTCATTCCAAATAAGGGTACAATTCTGCATAAAAGCAGTAACAGGAATAATTTGGTATTTCATTATTTCATTTACTCCATAGTCAAAACAAAATAGTTACTCACCAGATTACCATGTCCTGACGGGACCTGTATCAATATGAACGAAATTACTGTGTGGATAGTATCCTACCCCTCCCGCTTTCATTTTCAGAGCAGCCTTACAGATACGACTAAGCTCAATACCTTCAATATGAAAATCCATCGCCCGCCCGCGAGTATGGTAACTCTGTCTAGCCACGCCTTTACTTTGCTTGCGCAACTGATTGTTGGTTACTAGTGAACGGTAACCAGAAATAAGTTGTACAGGTTTATTAATCCCCATCATCATTTGCAGCAAATAAATCTGATCAAATAATTTAGGATCGATAGTCTTAACTCTATTTTGACGATAATCTCGAAACAGATGATCCAAGCGGGCCAGCTCTTCTTTGTTGTAACGATAGCCGTCAAAAAATTCGGCTTTAATCGTTTCACCCGTATGTAAGTTGTCAAAACGTAAAATCCGTGGGCGTGGAGTTGCCAGAGTCGCAAAAGCATGCCCCGGCAAAAAACTCAAACCTAAAGCAGCAGCCCCCACACAAAGCCACTTACGGCGATTATGATCAATTATATCCATGAAGAAACATCTACTCAGATTATGGAAAAAATAAACCACCAGGCAACTGGTCACTGGTCACTGGTCACTGGTCACTGGTCACTGGTCACTGGTCTATGAGACAACTAATAACAAAAATTAGTTGCATTTAGTTTTATAAAGGTAACAACTTTGACAAAAACTGGGAACCTTGTCTCACACTATTATCGTAATCATAAATATCGGTACGGTACTGAGGAATCCCCTGTTCATCTATCCAGGCAGTTAAATAATACAAATAAACAGGAATACGCTGTGGAATGTTAACATAAACGGTATTGCCCTGTTTCACGGTATTAGCCACCTTGTTTTGAGTCCACCCCACATCTCCCAATAACATATTCGCTAATTCTGAAGCCTTGTTAATCCGTACACAACCAGAGCTGATCGCCCGAATGTCTTTGTTAAACAGGTTATGGTTCGGCGTATCATGCAAATAGATAGCATCCGAATTTGGCATATTAAATTTATAGCGGCCTAATGAGTTAGTCGGCCCCGGAGCTTGCCATATTCGATAAGGAAAGTTAGCAGGCGTAATCACACTCCAATCAATCGTGTAAGGGTCGATGACACTGGCATCAGCACGCCAATTTGAAAAGATAACGTATCCTCCACGTTGAAAATATCCGGGATCATCAAGCCCTCGTGGCGCGATATCTTTTCTTGCCAGGCTAGTCGGCACACTCCAGGGAGGATTAATCACCACATTATTCAGCACACTACTCATAATGGGTGTTTTACGGCTTGGACGACCAACGATCACTTTCGAGTCCAACACTTCCTGATCATTAAGATAATAATGCAATGAATAATCTGGAATATTGACCATAATTCCTGTAGACACATGGCTTGGGATAATACGCAAGCGTTGAATATTAAGCGCTATCAAACCCGCTCTGGTTTGAGGTGAAGTATTTAGCCAATCTCTTGTGCGTTTACCAATTACGCCATCCGGCGCCAACCCTTGCCAATGCTGAAAATCTTTTACCGCAGTCACCAGTTCAGGATCGTAGACATGATCTGCTTGAGCTGTCAGTTCACTCAACATCCCAAGGCGAATAAGTATTTCTCTCAACACAGCGACATCAGAACTACTCTGTCCCGGTTTTAACGCACTTTTATCAGAAAGCTGTGGCCACGGTTTACTATCAGCCAGTTGTTTCATCATCTCCTTGCGCATATTTTCATATTGAGGATGTTGTGGCGCCAATGCGGCAACATAAGCGGCCACATTGTGATCAATAATAGCTTGCTGCCACTGATCCACAACTTCTGATGAAGGTAATACAATTTTGTATGCTGTAATGCTTTTGTACGGTGTAGTGCTGTTATATAACATAGTGCGATAGAGCCAGCTTTGGCCCTGCTGACCGACATCTGAAACAAATTGTAAATAACCTAGCATAGCATCCGATAAGATGAGATCACGTCCCATCTGACTCAATTGAGCATCATTGAGTTCAGTCAGCCATTGACCAAATTGCGGCTGAAAGCCAGCCAATGCGAGTTCTGAAAGTTGTTGTTCAAAGCGTTGAACCGCGATTTTATCTTGCCACAAAGGTTGCATCTGATTGGAAGAGTACAAACTAACCAATTGGCCAAAGAAAACAGGCTTAACTTGCGCTGGTAACCAGCTTCGCACTATTTTACGACGCTCTGTTTCTGAAATTGCAGCAGTTTGAATTTGTACCTGTTCGGGTATGGTTGTCTCAGATATCTTTTCAACCTGCATTTTTGGCAGATTTTGCATATCACCTTCAATAATCCTACTCTGATGATTAGCTAAAGCATATCCAGCTACTATCGATGTGCTACAAATAACCGAAATACACAGTGGCTTTATCGCTCTTTTTACCATATCAACATACCCACCTTCAGAACATTCTCATGAGTTAATTTTAATTATGACAAATTCAGACTCTAATCAAAGAAAAACAACAAGTTATTTACATTGTAAACTATTTATCTGCAAAGGAAATATAATAAGCCATCGCCAGCCAACCCAGCATACAAGAGCAAAAAAGACGCCAAAGCGTCCCGTCTATAATTCAAGGTATGCAAATCGCTTTCTTAATTCAGCAGAGAGACCTACCTGATAACAGGCAGGCCCTCAATTCAACGCCATTCCTACAATAATTTCTGGTTTACTACATCTGTTTACTACATCTGTTTACTACAACAACGCGACTATCATGATGAAGAAGCGCTATCACATGAAGCTATACCATATGCAGCGAGAAATGACTGAACAGCGATGGCAATTCGCTGAGATTTCTCCTCTGGAGTCGGTAAACCAATACCCAAAGTAGCCTTAAGCCTTGGCGTTCCAATGATGCCATCGATAAACACCTCTGCGGAGATTTTCGGGTCTACTATGTTCAATTTTCCCTCCTTCATCTTTCGTACCAGATATTCGACAAGAAAATCTACGATCTTTTTGACTCCCTTTTCATAATAGATCTTACCTAACTGCGGAAAACGTTGAGACTCCAACGTTACCACCCGGTAGTTTGCGATCATTGTCTCAGAGAGAATTGCCGTGAGAACTTCCTCTGCAAAAATGGTTAACGCTTTCCCAATATCTGGTTCGCGGTTCATCGTCTTGTCCAGACCGACTTCAACTTCTTCTATTCTTTGCCTGACGACAGCGACTAACAACTCTTCTTTAGAAGGGAATCGGCTATAATAGGTTCCCTTCGAAGCATTAGCACGTTTCGCCATCTCATTGATACTGGCACCATCAAAACCCCGTTCTGCAAATACTTGAGCAGCAATTTTTAACAGCTCGTTAACTCGTTCTCCTGAAATTCTAGAGTACGAACGGGTTCTTTTGTGATCTGTTTGGGCTTTAGGTGTACTTGTCATGTAAAAAAACCTAAATTTTTATTGGTACCGAACGGTACGGTATACTATTATTAAGACTATAGCAGTAACACGACTGATGGCTGTGATCCTAACCAGCTATAGTCACCATGATTCTTTCAGAATCACATCGTACTACTTATGGAGAAAAAAGAAATGAACGTTGGAATAATCGGCTCAGGGATTGGTGGTGCATGCCTGGCACATGGCCTGCGTAAAAATGGAATAAAAGTGAAAGTTTATGAACGAGGCTCTGCTACGTCATCCATACTTCCCGGTTATGGCATTTACGTCGATACGTTCGGCCAGCAGGCTATGCAGGAATGCCTACCGGAAACTAACTGGTCAACCTTTAAAAAGATTTCAAAACCTGTTGGTGGACAGACAAGATTCTATGATGAACATCTACATCTTCTTCTCGAAGCACAGAGAAATATTCATAGGGAGGATGGACAAATTATTACCGAAGATCGGATGTCAATCAGCAGATCCGAACTTATAGAAGTATTAAATGAGGGGCTGTCAGATACCGTTCAATGGAACAAAACGTTCGAGCGCTATGAACACATGCAAAACGGTAAAGTCAGGCTTTTTTTCACAGATAAAAGTCACGAAGATGTTGATGTTCTTATCGGCGCAGATGGAAGCAATTCAAGAGTACGCAAGCAGTACCTCCCCGCGATAAAAAGGCTTGATATTGGCGTCACACTCACCGTTGGACGTGTGCGCCTTACCCAAGCTCTTGCTGCCTCATTGCCTCCATATTTGCTGGATGGGTCGCCCAACAATATCGTGCCTAAAAGCTCTGGTGGATTGTTTGTCTCTCTATGGCGTGCTCCGATCAATACCCAAGTAAAGGCCACATCGACAGAAATTGGTGATTTTGTCATGTGGGCCTACGCAGCAGCAACGAATAGCTACCCGAATACGATTACCGATTTTCCCGCGGAATCTCTGTGTGATCTGATCTGTACCCGTATTGCTGGATGGGACCCAAATCTGCATACCCTAATTAAGCAGAGTGATATGGAAAACATCTCTGTGATTCCGTTACGCAGTATGGATCACCTCTTACCCTGGCGTTCCAGCGCTGTCACACTCCTTGGCGACGCTATTCACAACATGACGCCAATGGTAGGAATGGGGGCAAACACAGCGCTTCGAGACGCACTTTTGCTCACACAGACGCTGACTCAGGTAGCATCCGGTCATGAAGATTTAATCAAAGCGATTTCAGATTATGAACAACAAATGCGAACATATGCTAATGAGGCCGTTGAAATTTCGTTACGTACCGCGTTAAATGCAGCCGATCGTTCGATGATCAAGCGAATACTGTTTCGAACTGTACTTCGGGTTGCACAAACTTTACCGCCAATAAAGCGAGTGCTATTCCCGATAACAAAATCTGCGCAACACCAGGGAAAAATAAAATTAGGTACTACACACTCTTTGAGTAGTACGCAATAAGAGGCTTTCACTTTACCTCCAGATAACTTGAATAAACGATTAGCAAAGAATTTGCGGTAATATTGCGTCGGCTCAAGAATAGAGTCTGGTTTTGGTAAACCAGTGATAACTTCTTTTTGAAAAATAAAGACTTGATAAGGTAGAATCGATTATTTACTATCGTATCGGCCAGAATATCTTGTCTAAAAAATATAATAAAAATCCATGCCCGGATTATCTGGTAGGTTTTTGCCAAATTTACAATGGCTTAAATCTATATTTTCCGGGCTACAAAAAATTAAAGAAGCTATGTATTTTTAAATCTATTAATTTTTTCATTTATAATATCCAGATAATTCATTAGCAATTAATGAAAATAATAAAAACAAATATAATCATATTAATCAACCATTTAGACAGGTAAAACAGAACAGAAAACTTTATTCTCTTCATATCATTACATTTAATTATCCGAGAGTCTGTACATAATTCACAGTATTTTTACATTTAAAATTCAATTACCATTCTTAACCACAAACATCAATATTCAGCAGCATTTAATTATTTAACTTGTAATATCATTATTTTAAAAACAACAAACATTTAATTAATAGAAGAAAATAATAAATTATAGATAAATTTGTTATTATTATTTTTATATTCTCATCATCATTTTCAGAATTATTTGTAACATCGCACTTTAAATACGTGGTTTAAACTCACAATATCCATTACTTTGTAAGCACAAAACATTCATATTGTAACGATCATTCATAAACCCGGAAACTTCACAAATTTCTGACACCATTCTTCCCGGTTCCATTGCGATTTTTTCTATTACCACCACCAAATTCACACTTTTGGCAATCATCCAACCGATAGTCTCAGGCGTAAAACCCTGCGCCGCTTCATTTTCATAAATGTAATGCGCCAGTTTTTGTAACCCCTCTTCAGATGAATTGGCATGCATGGTTGCTACTCCTCCAGGATGGCCGGAATTCCAACTCTTGAGCAAAGTATAAGCTTCACCGCCGCGAATCTCACCCACTACAATCCGGTCTGGACGCAAACGCATTGTCGTTCGCAGCAAGCGACGCATATCCACATCCTTACTAGTGCGTAACAGCGCCCGGTTAGCATTATTAAGCTGTAATTCCATCGTATCCTCAATCGCCACAATACGGTCACTCGGGCATTGCAGGCTGATTTCGTACAAAATAGTATTAGCCAGCGTCGTTTTCCCACTGCCGGTACCCCCAACGATTAGAATATTCTTGCGCATCATCACAGCTTCACGAATTGCCTCAATTGGGTGTTCAAAACTGCGTTTATAACTCGCTATTCCAGATGCCAACCGCATGGCAGCAGCGCCTATCGGCTTAATAATGCCGCTTTTGCGGTAATCAGACAGCGATAATACCACCGGAGAGTGTTTACGAATGGCAATAGTCGGCGCATTTGCCAGCGGAGGCAAAACACCGGCAATCCGAGCGCTCCCCAATGGAAATTCACCTTCAATCAGACCCACATCAACACCAACATCTGACTTTTGCAACGAAGCTGAAATCAGTAAAATCCGCTCTGCCGCATCCGCCGGAAAATGAGATTGCGCTTCATTCATGCCTTGGTTATGCAATTCAATCCACAGTTTTCCATCAGGATTAATTATGATTTCCACCACGTCTTTGTCATCAAGCGCTCGGAGGACAATCGGCCCGCAAGCTTCTCTCAGCTCATTCAATGCTTTCTCACGACATACGCCGCCTGTTCCTTGAATTTCACTGGTTCCAGTTTCAATATTCTGCCTGATTTTCATCGTTAATCTCGAATTAAACAGATGGCATAGATAACGACTGTTCAATGGCGTTTTCAATGCCCGATACCGCCGTCACCACCAGCATCAACATGCCGCCAATCATAAGAATTGAAGCCAACAGAAAGCCACGCGTCACTATCTGAACCTTAACTATCGTTTCATCCAACCAGTGCCGTGCAAACTTCGCCATTGATTGATCAAAACCCTGCAATCGTGACAACAACCTCAGATAACTGATCGCCTCGTCATCCGGGAAACGGTAACCGGTATCGCGCAATGCCTCACCAAAACCAGCCCCCATTGAAATATGTTCGAGCGTAGCCGCGATACGCACATACAGCCAGCGGGAACCCGCCTGTTCCAGCAGCAATTCCAACGCCGATTGCAACATCATCCCTGAACGAATCAGCAACGACACATTCAATATGAACATACTGCCATGAATGGTTCTGTACAGTGACCACGGCGGAAACCGGTCAAGCACTGTTCGCAGTCGCCCCCCCAGAAAAGATAGCGATAACAACAATAAAATGATCAATATCACCAGCAATATCAGCGAATAAAATCCATAATCGTTGACAAATGTTCCCATTAAATAAAGAGTATAAGCCGCACCATCCCAGGTTTCCGGCTTAGAAACAGCAGCCAGTTTGGGCACCAAACTCCCAGCCACAATATGCAGCAAGACACATATCATCCCGATGAGTATAAGTGGATAAATAGATGTGCCAATAACAGCACTGCGGATCTTGCTACCCGCTTCGATCATGGCGATCGCATCCATAAAAGCGCTACGTATGTCGCCGGAACGCTCACCCGCAGCAATCACCGCGACTTCATTGGGACCAATCCATCGCTGTAAACTCTCCGCCAAGGTACTGCCCTGACTGACAGATTCATAGCAACTACTTAACACCAACGCACAACCATTGTTGGGTTTATGGCCTTCGTTGCTGGCGATATTATACATTTCACGTAATGCATCAATCAGCATGATACGATTTTCCAGCATCATGATCAGATGCCCGTAAAAACGAATCCGCGCTTTATTACCAAACTGGATCTTCGCAAATCGATAGTTCAGTCTTTCAACAAAATCGGTCATGGACATAGCGTTTCACTCTATTTGATGGATCGCAGGAATAATCGGCCCCATCACACGTTCTGCGGCACGGGGATCGATTATTCCGTCATTTATTTTGCGAATAAGTGCGTCGATCTTGCTTAATCCCGCCATCTCCGAGATCCAATATCGAGTCGCTTCGTGATGATGACCCATTCGATAAGCTTGCATTAAGCCGGGGGAGGTGCGTATCACTTCAGCGACTACTGTTCGGCCCAAGGTGCCGCACTGTTTGCAATAGTCACAACCTTCCCCCTGTAGGCAAACCGACTCCGGCTGACAATAAAGATTGAGTCGTTTCAACAGACGCTCGGAGACTTCTTGCTCATGCCCTTGCAGGGGAACTTTACAATGAGGACATAACACCTGAATCAGCGCTTGGCTGACTAGACCAATCACCAGACGCGAATCCATTAATAGCGACTCCATCACAGCCTCATCCTGCAAGCGGGGCAAGATCGCTAAAGCATCGTTTGCATGTATCGTGGTCCAAATAAGATGGCCGGTCATTGCGGCACGAAATGCCATCTTTGCCGTCACTGCGTCGCGTATCTCACCGACCATAATCACATCAGGATCGAGCCGCATTGCATCAGCAATTGCCATCGCCCATTCCTGTTCGACAATCATGCTATCACCTCGATCTCCGGTTATAGGCGATTGATTAGCGCCTTCAATTTCATATTCGGGTGGATCTTCAAGCGTAAGCAGATGGATGCCGGCTTGCTCGGTTATCATCTTCTGCATCACAACTTTCAGGGTGGTGCTCTTTCCGCTACCGGTCGCACCAGACAAGAGAACCACACCAGCCCGATGCTCCATAAGTTCTTCCAGTATCTGACACTGTTCCGGCAAATAGCCGAGATCACTTAAAGTGCACACCGTACCGGGGCTGTCCGCATACAACAATCGCAGCACCATCAACATGCCGCGATCAAGCGGGCGGGTATTAATACGCGCCCCGGAAAGTCCGCACTCAGCCAGAAACTCATCTTTCATTCGCGCGCGCTGCGCCTGCATCGGTTTAAACGTCGGCTCTGCCACATCACACATACTTTGATAGATAGTCGCGCATAATCGCAACCCTTCTTCCGGCCGCAGTTGGCCTATTGAGCGCAAATAACCATCGATACGGCAACGGATTTCACAATAATTACGGCGAGCAACGATATGCAAATCTGACGCCCGTTCCTCAGTCGCTTCGCCGATTAAGCGAATGATATAACGCTGAACATCCGATTCACTCCCTCCCAGTCCATGACTCTCGCTCTTACTGAGACGGTACAATTCCAATATGCTCCCCATGCCACAAGTGACAGTCTGATAGATAAGGCCATGTCTTTTAACCGTCTCTTCATAGGCCAGCACATGGGGATCAAGCCGGTGGGAGGCAGACACGGCAAGTACGCATTGCCCCTTCTGCTGAGGTAACTCAACAAGACATATCAAACTGCGGTTAGCTAACTCTATTTCAAGTACGCCGCTCAAGGCAGATAAAACTTTTGCACCCTGCCTGACCATACACAACAGATCGGAGCATGTTATTTCCATAAATATCGCCACCCATCAGTAACTAACGGCTTAACGGCAGCGGCGGCGCAACCATCAAGTCAAGGCTATCCAGCAATGATGCATCATTAGTAGCCGTAAGACCTACCTCATAGAATCGCCCCTGTTTGGAGAAAGTCACTCCCCCGGTATCAATGCGGACCACTTTATAACCATTCGGCAACTGTTCACCTGCTTTCACATCCATGATGCCGCCTGAACGAAGCCGGAGCGTAGCGGTCAGAGCCCCATTGCGCCCGAAGATTGACTTAACCAGAGGCAGGCCATTATTAACGGCATCTCTTTTATTCACCATTCTGGAAATTTTATCGAATTCAGCCTGAGCATTTGCCCTTGCAGTTTCAGCTTTAAGTAACATCAAATCCGTCTGTAACTTTTCCAGTTGCGCAGCAACGCTATCAGCCGTTGCCGCTGGCAATGCAGGCTTCTGTGCAACATGGCGCTTCGTCTGAGCTGCCGGTAACTCAGTAGATAATGTTTGCGCATATGTCAGGGAAAATACCGACACCACAAATAGACTGATTATAAGCTGGCTAATTTTTTGCATAGAAAACTCCACTCAGCTTCCACTCAGGAAAACCATCAGATAACACAATTCTGGCGCTGGTCACTCTCAATCCTGGGAGCGGCTTACCTGAAAACAGTGCATCTGGCGCTAATTGAGAAGTCAGTGTCCAGTTATAAGTCTGCCAATCAGGATTGGCCCACACGCGTGTTTCGCCTTCCGGTAAAGGGGGCGGAGGCGGTGGTAAAACGGAAGCTCCCTCAGTCAACGTTAGCGGCGGCAAACCTAGCGCCTGAAAATAAGACATCAGCTCAACCAGCGCCTGATCTGACGACTGCAACACATCGTCGTTGTTTTCCTGATCATGACTCTGCGACTGCTCAAACGGTATCAATACCTGTGCCTGCTCCCCACCATTGGAAATCACCGGGCCAGCCCGGAAAATATTGATAGCAGCAACCTGGAAAACATTGATCGGCATCCCATCATGGCGCTGATAACTCACAGAAATCGCATTAGCATCCAACATAATGACTTCAATCTGCCAACCCGCGAGTGATAAGGGAACCTTGGCTAAAGCTTTATTCCATGCAGAAAACTGCGACGCCATTGTCGGTTGCGCAAGCCACGGATGCGGCGGTGGAACTTCCACCACCTCATTGGATAAATCCGGTACCCTTATTTCTGTATTCTGCTTATAGATGTGCCACATCCACCAACCGCCAACTAACAAGAACGCAGTACCTGCGGTCATGGCAAAGACCTTAATTTGGTGCTTCGACATTTCGCCGGTTAAACTCTCAAGCTGACCAACAGACTTTCTCAACGCGGACTGCGGCAACAGTTGCGCCAATGGCACCTCCAACCACGGCGATTCAAACTCCTTCGGCGCATAAATCGCATTCCACACCCCATTGGCGCCCTCTACCAACTGCACCGTATCACGCAATTTCGCTTCGATCTCTTCACGAGTGCCGATCAAATCACGTCCAGCCATTATCGCGCCCTGATGTACCGCTACCAATGCATAATGTCCATCAGGCAAATGAAACGCACCTATCCAATTAGGTTTATCCACCGCTTTAGCAAGAACAGCCGCCAATGAATAACAACCCGGTACTCCTGCCTCCTTTGGTACATACCCGACCTGTATACTTCGTCCAACACGATGCCGGACAGCCAAAGTAAATCCTGCGGCAATCCCATTTCTGCGTATGTGAGAACGTGTTAACACAGTGACAGGCGGTCGCCAGATGATGCCTGCGACCAACGTCTTACCATATAGTTTGATTTGCATAGCGCGCTCCGCGCCTGTTTCAGTCTGGGTCATTTTTCAATCTACCACCATTCAATCTACCACTATAGGAGTAATCATGACTACGATCACATTATGGTTTCTTTTGCCCTGACGGCTCCCACCCAAGAATTGATTATCCGGGCTACCCAAACCACTACGATCACTGGTATCTGACTGCTGTTCAAATCCTGATAGCACCAGTGTTTCACCTGAATGTAGTCTCACCTTCTGACTGAATGCGCGTAAATCTATTGTCGGCAACTGCACCTGACCGGTCGCTTTCTCACCAAACTTCTCCAGCCTCTTTAAATCGCTCAAACTAATGTTGTACTGCAACAATATTTGCTTGTCGGCCATTGCATAAGGCAGCATCAACATATTAAAACCCGTCGTCACTGTCGCTGGCTCAATCCCTACTGAAATGCCAACTTGTGGCGTTGAAGTACTAGAAGTTGATGAAACATAACCGGTCTGGGTTGCAACCTGCATCGGTACCGCTTGCAAATTCAGTGTAGTCACCGAAGGTTGAGTCACTATAGAGACTTTACCTTGGGTCGATAATGCCTTGATCAGTAAATTACTGTCACTAAATGGCCCCTTAAGAATATGAATATTGGTACTGATATCCCCCCCCTCGGTAACACCGCTGCCCGCGCCACCCACTCCGATATGAGCGTCTTTATAGGCCAGTGACCAATCAACGCCATACTGATCAGCCCGATCGAACGTCAGGTTAAGGATCTTGACATTAAGCACCACCTGCGTTGTCAATAATTTGTTCTGCTGATCAATATAATCCTTAATTCTATCAAGTACTTCGGGTGAATCAGTTACCACCAATGATGCCGTCGCCATCGACAAAGTTAACTTACCTTCGCCAGGCGTTAGCATATTTGCCACTGCTTTTTGGATCTCATCCATAACCGAACGGGTCAAAGAAGTCGCGAGAGTTTGGGAACTACCGCTGTTACCGTTACCGCTATCACTTCCATTTAAGCCCCCGCCGAACGTGGCATTGGTCGTCGCTGTCACGCTGGAAGATAATGCATCCGTACCGGGCAATGCATATATTTGAAACACTCGCGTCTCTGTTTTGAAAATATGCACTGCTCCATTGTGTACTTTCCAATGCAATCCTGATGACAAAATGACCGAATCAAGCAAACCTGCCAAGGAGCCATGCCAATGCACGTTTATTTTCATCTCTTCTGGTTGATCGCCCTCAGATATTGACTGCGCGTTCGAATTGACAACAACCTCCTCCTGACCACTCTCTTTCACCTCCGATGCCGAACTGGGAGGAGACACTGTAAACCGTGCATCAGCACTGATCAGCACCGGCACGCCACAGATACGCTTGATCTTTTCCGCAAACTGACTCAACGTCATCGGCTCCGCTTCCTCCAGCGTCAACGTGCAAGAAACAGTTTCACCCTCCTTCTTTGATGGAATCTCCTTAGTTGATACCCAATAACCATGCTCGTGAACATGCACAGCCGTCATGGCGGCAGTATTGCGTAACTCCTTAATAATACTGTTAGCATTTGCCATCTCAGCATCTGCCTGCCGATCAACATTAGAGATTGCTGCACAACTTGCCAGACCAGTCGCTATACAGGGCAACAATATCAATCTGGAAAACGTCAAAAACTGGATATGCATGTTATTACCCCTGAGCCTGTACATGAACAAGCCGCTGTTCCTGATAAATATCGACAACAAAAGGACGATTCGCCATCGTATAGGCTTCGAACAGCTCGCTTACCGCATGGATAAACGTGCCATTAAAACGCAGACCTGCTCGGATAGGGAAATCATAGGAAGCATCCCATACCACTTGGTAGCCAGACCTACTCGCCCATTCTTGTGTAACATCGCGCAGAGTTTGCCCCGGAGTTGCTGTCCACACCGTCGCCACAGGAACGGGTGTACGCATCGGTGCTGCATAAACGGCGACACTTGACATACAGACAAGTACCGTAAAAACATATGTGATTATTTTGTTCATCGATCTTTCCAAAAAGAAAAAAAGTAAGCCAAACAACCTGTTAACCAAGACTAGCGACCCAAAGAAAGCCCGCTTGCGAAACAACAACGAGTATTTCCAACAACTAATATTTCCAACAACTACAGTATTTCCACCAACGCACCGTCAGATACAAACTTCCGAACATCATCCGGTAATCGTCTGGCAAGCAGACTCTCTACCCGTTTTCCTCTACCGTCGATGAGTCTGAAACCCTGCTTAAAACCAATCTGATCGGGTTCAGCACTCCATTTAAGTAATTCTCCGAAAGCGCCATGCAACAACCCATTGTCCCCGGAGAGGATATTTTTGCGGAAAATATAGACATGAGTCCCTGAAATAAATCCCCCCCAGAGACACTGGCTGGCAACGTTGTCACACCAGGCATCGGTATTCACCCACGTCATATGTAGGGTGGTCAATGCCTGTTGCATCTTGCGACTCTTGATCACGCCAACGGAATGATGATTAAGCAATTGCACACCGGCTGAAGCATAGCTACGAAACAGCGCGGCTACATCAGTCTTGGCACGCACTGACTGCACACGCACTTCATACAACAACTCACCAAAAATCAGTTGCATGATAAATACAACGGCAATCCCAACAATCGCTAATGGCCACATTTATGTTCTCCTATTACTCTAGATTGGTTAACGCCAAATCATCAGATGCACAAGATGCTGCTTATCAGTTATGAATTTTCAAAATATGGGAACTGTTTTTGGAAGAATGGAACACGCTGGCAATGTTATATTTGCGATGTGGTCCAGCAATGAATGACACTATGCAAGTTTTTGCATTCTTTAGATTTACCTTGGAACTCGCTTCTGGATAATCCCCCAGTCCAGATCGTTGGAAAACAAGCGGTAAATCAGATTCTTGGTTGTTGCCATTTTTATCCGCTTCATACACCGCCAACACGCAACGCATACGATGGTTATTAGCAATCGGAGGAGTAGAGACGGTGACTAACACAGGGGCATTTGAATTGTTAAAAAAAGGCTGACGCCGACTGTTTACTTTGCCGTCACCGCTAACATAATAGGCATCTCTCTTACTTGTTATTCCTGACGACATTCCCGACGCAAGCCAATAACCACTGCTGATTACCGCTTGATTTGCCAATAACCGCCTGCCTCCACTAGCATCTCTCCATTCCAAATCTGACTTATCAACATTAATCCCCTGACACACCAACAGTTCTCCCTGTTTACTCATGGAGAGGTTACCTAACGCAGGACACTTGCCACCGACAAGATTTCCAGTTTGAGTGTTGATCACTAAATTATTGCCAACAACGACGTTATTATCTGCATGAATATCACCGGCAGCCAAAGTCCCTTTATTACCGGGATTAGCATTACCATCAAGGATAAACAACGTGCCATGTTCTGGATTGACAACCACTTCACCATCGCTATTTTGTTCAATATAGGAGGGGTTTCCCTGAGAGCGGGCAGAAAAGGCGATCTTATTCACACCATTAACCATACCGGGGCCTTGCATCGACAGAGTATTCACCTGCTCAAGACTATGACCGCCCATGTTGATGCTGGTTTCCATCCTATTCCACTCTGGATGCCCGCCTATTTTTTGTCGATGAAGCAAGTCGCCCGCCAATGTTCCCGGGCCATAGATTGACGCATCCCGCATGAACGGAGCATAAAAAATACGGCCAATTTCCTTGGGTTGATCATTGAAAAAACCAGAAAAAGATCCAGGCGCATTGACTTGACCATAACTATTCCAATAAGTGGCCGGATTACGATGATCCCGATTTTTATAATCCAAATACAGGCCGCCAACCCCAATCAACTGCGCAATCTTCATCGAATGTTTAGCAACATCGGGCTGTTTTCCATTAGCCATTGCTGGAACGGTATAAATCAACGGATCAATGCGTTTTTTGCCATTAGGCAACATGACAACGCGTAATACGCCATCATATTTCTGACCAAGCGGATTGACCGTATTCTGGTCAAGCCCCGGAGGTAAATAGGAGGGCAGCTCTGCCCAATTAATTGGTGCTGGAGTGGGTCCACGACTTAGAGCGACATAATTATCATTAACATAATCCACCACCGCATCACCAAGATGTTGGATCTGCCCGGCGATAACCTGATTCACCAGCATGTCACTCTGTCTGTTGAGATAAACCACACCAACCACCATCATTGATGCCAGTACTATCAGTGCAACAGTCACTTCCAGCAAAGTGAAACCTGCATCATGGCGGCTTATCATCAATATAGATACAGACTCATCATCATGCATAAATAGTCCTTCTTAATAGTAAGTAAGAAAATCTACTCCATCCGATAAACTATTTACCCCAAAAGCGATCCCGCCAAGGGAACGACACTGCGGCCCACTTATGCCTGGCTACCTATTGAAAAGCGCCATAATCAATCCCGCGACTGCCAGACCCGGGCCGAAAGGTATCTGTGGCGCCGTTTTCATGCTGCATAGTCGCCAAATCGCCAGATAACTTATTAATGTGAAACTTGCTGCCAGCAAAATCATGAATGGAAGCGCTTCCACCCCCAACCAGGCGCCAAGCGCCGCCAGAAATTTAGCATCTCCCATTCCCAACGCATCACGCTGGACCCATTGCAGGGCAATCCACGCCACCAGCCTGAAAAACAGATATCCACAAACCGCGCCACTGACGGCCAAAGGTAATGCCACAAATCCGGCAGAATGCAGATTGAACAACAACCCTAGCCACAGCAAAGAAAGCGTCAGTTGATCGGGCAGCAGCATATGTTCGAAATCAATGATCGCCAGTGCGATCAACATCGAACTCAACACTAACAACCCCAACAACCCGTAACTCCACCCCAGATACAAAGCCAGTAAAGAAAAAAGTAACGCTACCGCGCCTTCAACCAGTGGATAGCGTATAGAAATCGTACCGTTACAGTATCGACAAAGCCCTTTCTGGTACAAATAGCTCAGCAGGGGAATGTTATCGCGGGCCGCTAACACGTGGCTGCAATGTGGACAATGGGAACGGGGAAAACAGAGATTAAAGTCGGCAGACTCGCTATTGATTTCGGAGAAAATCATCATCGGCAAGCGGCAGATCACCACATTAAGAAAACTTCCGACACACAACCCTAACAACCCGGATGCCAGAACCAAGCACCCGGTAGAAGATTGCAACCACCCTATCATCATGATGATCTCCCGGCAGATTCAGCACACAACGAACCGCATTGGATAAGAGAACAACAACAAAACCAGCGAAACCGGCTGTTTCCATCACTAAGAAAATGCAGCTTGAAAAGCCTTCACCAAGCCTGCCAAGCCACATATCACATCAAGACAATCCATGTCTTAAAATCCATGTCCTAACTGGCAGAAACAAGCGTCACGGTATTTGCATCATTGGCATTACATGCCGATTCAATTTGCGCCAAAGTCGAATCTGGTTTAATTTCCGTAGCTGACTGCTGCCCTTTCCCGCTTCCACCACCTACGGTCATTTTCGACCAACCTGCAACCCGCAATTTCAGCGAAAGTTGCTGGCAAGCCTCATCAGGCACATTTTGATACTCAATCTTAAAGGTTTGAGCGGTGGCATCGCCCGGAGAAATGATTACCTTGCCATTCCAACTATTAAAAATAATCCCGGTCTTACCATCCTGAGTCATATTGGCGGGAACGACTTTGTAATTAATGGCGATCTTATTATCCAAACTGTCATAGCCTTTGGCGCCATTTTTAATTGACTTCAAATTTGCGGCCATCTGAGTAATATTCGACGATTCAGTTGAGATTTCCGAAGCCCGGAACAACTTACCAATCCCGGCTGCGGCTGCGGCCAATATCACAATGCCGACAATCATCACAACCAATGCTTCAATCAGCGTAAAACCCGATTGACGCCTGGCGCCACGCAGTACATTGACTTTCTTATTCATGCTAATCACTCCAAAATCAAAATAAGAGACGCATTACCACTCACATACTCACCAAATGAAACAAAATATTAACTCAATAATAACACACATAAAAACATTTAAAACACTTTAGTGTTTCATATTGAAATTAATCCTATAGATTACAATTTGAAAAATAAAATTGTTTAAAACGTTCAAAAATCATACAAACGATCGTCAAAAACTATCAAATATTTTAATTTCAATCGTGAGTATCGATTAAAATTGATGATATAGCCTATTAAAAAATCAATGAATTTTATTCAGTCAATTAGCTGCAAACAATAAAATATAAGTATTTTTTATATATAAAATTAATTTGTTGTTAAGACTTCCTGTTGTACCGGGCCTGTCACAGATCACATTTTTGTAAAAATGGGACATACAACAGTGTTCAACACTGAGTGCTCTTTGTTAAAGAAAAAAGCCTTTCATTAACCAAGGTTTTTTAAATGCAGATAGCGAATTTTTGCTCGCTATTTATTGCTAGAAGAATCGGTAAAAAAGGAATAGGGAATTTACTACTCAATTAAAGCACAATAATACCAATCTCATGTTTTAAATAACAGAACGAAATACATATAATGATCATAAGTTGATCAGATAAAAATATAAAATTAAGTCATTAATACAGATAAATAGAAAACAACTCTATTAATTACCTTGTCTGAATTACAAGAACAATATAAATATGTAGATATGTAACATCGTTAATAAATTCATCTTGCATCCCATATCAATTAATGATAACTATAAAATAAAAAAGTGCCTTATTAACCTTGGTTGACCACAAGGCGTTGTATACAATTATTATTAAACTTGATAACAGGCAGGCATTAGAAGTATCTAAAACGGCAGTAAAAATATTATACCTATTAAAACAACGGGTTAAGATCATAAAATTCGATAATAGTTTGGAATTCACAAATCATGAAATCATTGGTAAAAAATTAGCAACCAAAATATACTTTTCCATCCTTACTCGCCTTGGAAAAGAGGGATCTATGAGAATATCAATGGGTTAATTAGGCAATACTTTCCAAAGGGAACCGATTTTAATGAGTCCTCTACTATGGAAATAAATTTTGTGGCAAACCGATTAAATAATATCCCCGAAAAACACAGGAGAAACACCGAATGAATTATTTAAGGGAGTACGAACATATTTACTTATGGATTAACGATATTGCACTTATTATGTGAATCCAAGTGATAATTTAATTTCAACATAAAATCCTTATGCATATTAGACTAATAAGTTAAACTTTTTCAGCAAATTATAAAAAAATGAAAAGATCATTATATGCACTGATAGTTATCTCAAAAAAATATTTTTTTAATAATAATTAAGAAACACGAATTAATGATATTCAACTGCAATCCATAAATGACAAATATAGAGGAAAGATTATCTATAAACAACTGGCGGATTAATATATTATAAAAGTTAATAAACACTTACCTCATTATTAAATTAACCATAAGTTATTATATAATAACTCAATACTATATATGGTGATAAATATGAAAAGAAAACATAACCAATCCGATATAGAAGACACTAATATTAAACCAGAAAATATTTTAACAGATACAAACAATGTCAATATTGACCCCAACAAAATATTTCCCAGAGGAATAATTGTGATGTTCTCTGGTGATAGCGCTCCTTCTGGATGGGCTTTTTGTGATGGTAATAATGGAACACCAGATTTAAGAAGCCGTTTTGTAATGTGCGGGGATAGTTTTTATGATAAAGGATATAGTAGTAAAGCCAGTGGCAGCTTCGATGAAAAAACCTTTTTCAAAAGCACAACACCAATTACAGTTTCAGTCAATGTCATGGTACAAGACACAGTATTAACAGAGTCACAAATACCTAGTCACAAACATATTGGCGGTATGTCTTATTGGAACTCGTATGGAATGAACTATGGTAACGCCAGTGATACCAAAACCAAATATCAAATATCAAATAAATAATCCCTACGATATCTCAGATAGTCCAATATGGAAGAATCCTTCACAAGGACTTAATTATTATGCCTACACATCATATACAGGAGGAGGACAGGGGCATAATCACCAAGCAACAGCATCATCTCCTGAACATTATCATAACATTGATGTAATTCCACCTTATTATTTATTGGCCTTTATTATGAAGCTTTAACTCTATTCCACAAATATAGATTTAAATCATCTATTAATTAACAACCAGAGAGGAGCTTGCCTCCTCTAAATCTTCATAACCATACCTCTTTAACGGAAATATAAGTAATCGATATTTTGATGAGGAGGGATTATTATTATGCGAATGCAAGTTAAAAACTGATTGAAATGAATGGCTTTCATAAATTAATTGTTGTAAATATAATGTTTTTTATCGTTTTTCCTTTTCTGATATTTTATTCTTTAGGCTCTTCTATTAATTCATTCGGTAAAGATTTGCCTGAGGAAATCTGAGACAATGTTTTTTGTAACTTGGTAGAAACACTATACCTTGGCAATGAGTGGTAATGACTACCTGATAAGACAGAGAAACAGATTGTGGCAAAGAAAGAAAAACAACGGCCTCACCATGACGCGTTATTCAAGCATTTTTTAACGCAGCCCGAAACGGCCAGGGAATTTTTATCCCTTTATCTGCCCGAAGAGATCCAGTTGTTGTGTGATTTAGCCACATTGAAACTGGAACCCGGCAGTTTTGTGGATCGGCATTTACGTCAACTGCACAGTGATGTGCTCTACTCGGTTGAAACAGCTAGGGGACAGGGCTATATCTATTGTCTGATTGAACATCAGTCCACTCCTGACCCGCTGATGGCCTGGCGGCTGATGTATTA
>NZ_JFGV01000029.1:0-58509 GCF_000612035.1 Photorhabdus aegyptia
TTATTGTACTGCTGTTGATACTGTTCGCGAATCACTGTGGCCAACTGGTTAGCCCGTTCGTTTAGTTGGCGATAAGTCAGTGTTTTCCCTTCGAACACTAACGCTATGTTGTCTGGTCTGGCTGTTGCCTGAGCCTCAAATTTCTGCTGGAGAGTGCGGTCTTGCGGATAGGATATATCGGGTTGTTTCCAGGTATGCAGTAATGTATAACGCTCCTGCTCTAATAAAATAGGTAATTCACTGACTAATGATGCAGGGTTGTTGAGTAAGGTAATAAACAGGTTTTGCAATCGTTTAAGTATTCTGTTGATATCCTGCTTATTAAAGTATTTCCGCAGATAATCTATCGTTATTTTTAATTTCTGGGCATACCCATAGTTTTTTAATCTAAAGACGATAGGATAAATATTAAATACCCCATTTATGTGATGGTGCTGATTTTCGGTGACTTCGAAGTCTGACTCAGAAAAACGTTCATAGAAAATAGATATATTAGGTAAAGAAAGCTTATGTTTATGAGCAATTCGAGCAAGGTGAGATTGAGGAAATTTACAGTGATAATAACTATTTTTGAGTTCAGATTCGGTTAATTTAATCTGTTCAATCACACTAGCCGCATGAGAAATATGACAATGCACCGGATACATATTTGCATGCATCCCAACAACATCTTTTTCTGATTTTCCTTTTCTTCCATGTGTAATCGTGTTAAAAACCAGCTCTTGTTGCCCTGTAAGTTCAGTCATAATAATGCTGACCAGACTCGAAAAGATGAAAAGCAGATTGGTTTTGTATTCTCTACAAAAAGTACGCAAATCTTCTTTAATTGGAAGAGGTAGTATTAACGTACAATTATCACTACCTGTATTTTGGTAGCAAGGTGTTAATTGATGTATTTCTTTTTGTTTCAGAAAATCAAACCAATAACTCTTATCTTTTTCATATTGAGTGTTATTAAAATATTTTCTCGACTTGATTATTGTAGTTAAATATTGTGGAATTTCTGACAACCATGCGGTAGATGTTTCATTTTCAAGACATTTGTATAATTTATGGACATATTCATGAAGTCGATATACCCCGACACCATCAATCATAATATGATGGAATTTAGTGAAAAAGTAATGTTTTTCATTATTTAAGCGAATTAGTGTAACCTGATATGGAGTTTCTTTTAAATAATCGATAGGAATACCTACTTGTTGCTTCATCCAAAGATAGGCTTTCTTTTCAGGATCAAGCTGCATCGAAACATCGTAGCACTTGATTAATTCTGGCGTACTCTGATTTTGAATATATTGAATAGGTTCATTATTCGAATTAATTGATATACGTAAACGTAACATATCAATGTGTTGATATAGTAAATTCCACACTTTTTGCAGAATAACGATATCAACATTTTTCTCTATCAATGTATACCAGCCGAGGCTGTGTATTGGACTATTCTCATGAAGCATTTGTTCGTAAAACACATCTTCCTGAGAAGGATGAAGACTATATAAGTTCGAATCCAACGAACCCTCAGATGTTCTCATAATCAGTTATACGAATGTATTCCGCTTGTAAGTTATTTGTAGTTTATGGTGCGAATGAGTAGATTTCATTACTTTCCTGACTTTAAATTATTATATTGAGCATTAATTTAATAGGCATTGGCATAATCTATCATAGCGTCATTACAGATAATCTCGCAATCTTTCAACACTCTTCCTCATGAAAAAATAGTTAATATAGTATTTATTGGCTAATGATTCACTTTCTATTAATTTCCTATACACTTAAGCACACATATTTGTCACCAACCTTATTTTTATTAAATTTACTTTCGGAATTATTATTATCTTTGTTTATCATATTATAATCATGATTTTTTGCGGCGTAATAATGATTGTCATTGAAATTGATGTCTATATTGTATAACAAGCTTTTTAATCAGAGCAAGGCCGCGAATATTTTTTAATTACGAATAAAGAATAAATCAGTTGATTCGGAGAAATAGCCGTGATCTTATACTCTCTTTTTGGGAGCAGATACTATGTACTTTGAGCAGGAACTCTTAAAAATTTTCTCAATAGCCAAATTGAAGAAAATACAGACAATGTAATTCTTGACAAGGTAATGCCGTCATTTTCTCCTGTATCTGTAGAACCGCATGCACCACAGTGATAAGGCAATATGTCGATATCAGCTTTTCCACTGCTGAACCTCGTTATGGGTTACGACTGTCGTACCAGGAAAAACATTTTCTCCCTTAAATTATATTTTCGTAAAATTAATGTAAATAATTTGTGATTGTAAACACAAAAATAAGAAAAACATTATTCCTTGATAATTAGAAAGAAATAATATTAACAAATTGATTTGTAAGAAAATAAAAATAATAACTTTGTAAATATGTTATTTTCGTTAATGATTTGGCCTATTGAATATACATGTATATACAACTATACATTTAACAAATATCTAAAGACCAGAAGGAGCCAGATCGTGAACGCCCAGAATAGTAAATTTCGTAATGCCGATATCCGGGCCTCCAGAGGAACACAATTAACAGCCAAAAGTTGGCTAACCGAAGCTCCTCTGCGCATGTTAATGAATAATCTTGATCCGGAAGTTGCTGAAAACCCTCATGAACTGGTGGTGTATGGCGGTATTGGCCGGGCTGCTAGAGATTGGGAATGTTATGACAAGATTATTGAAACACTGAAAAAGTTGGAAGACGATGAAACGTTGTTAATCCAATCGGGTAAGCCAGTTGGGGTATTTAAAACCCACCGTAATGCCCCTCGGGTACTCATTGCGAATTCGAATTTGGTGCCGCACTGGGCGACTTGGGAACACTTCAATGAGCTGGATGCTAAAGGGCTGGCTATGTACGGCCAAATGACGGCGGGTAGCTGGATTTACATTGGCAGTCAGGGAATTGTTCAAGGCACCTATGAAACGTTTGTGGAAGCTGGCCGCCAACATTATAACGGTAGTTTACAGGGTCGTTGGGTGTTAACTGCTGGTTTGGGTGGTATGGGGGGAGCACAACCGCTGGCTGCAACATTGGCTGGAGCGTGTTCACTAAATATTGAATGTCAGCAAAGCAGGATTGATTTCCGTCTGCGTACGGGTTATGTCGATGAACAAGCGAAAGATCTGGATGACGCTCTGGTTCGGATCGAAAAATACACTCAGGAAGGCAAAGCCATCTCTATCGCTCTGTGTGGCAATGCCGCTGAAATCTTGCCGGAATTAGTTCGTCGTGGTGTGCGCCCGGATTTGGTCACTGACCAGACAAGCTCACACGATCCTCTCAATGGCTATTTGCCAAAAGAGTGGAGTTGGGAAGAATATCGCCAACGTGCTATTTCAGCACCGGCAGAGGTCATCAAAGCAGCAAAAGCTTCAATGGTGGAACATGTTGAGGCGATGTTGACTTTCCATAAGCAGGGCATTCCTGTTTTTGATTACGGCAACAATATTCGCCAAATGGCATATGAAGTCGGCGTAGAAAATGCTTTCGATTTCCCTGGTTTTGTTCCTGCTTATATTCGCCCGTTATTTTGCCGTGGTATCGGGCCTTTCCGTTGGGTAGCGCTTTCTGGTGATCCACAGGATATCTATAAAACCGACGCCAAAGTTAAAGAATTACTCCCCGATGATCAACATTTGCATCACTGGCTAGATATGGCGAGGGAACGCATTAGCTTTCAGGGATTACCAGCTCGTATCTGCTGGGTTGGTTTAGGGCAACGCGCCAAACTGGGGCTGGCTTTTAACGAAATGGTACGCAGTGGCGAACTTTCTGCACCGATTGTTATTGGTCGTGACCATCTGGATTCCGGCTCTGTCGCCAGTCCGAACCGCGAAACCGAATCTATGTGTGATGGCTCTGACGCCGTATCGGACTGGCCGTTGTTAAACGCCTTACTTAACACTGCCAGCGGCGCTACTTGGGTTTCTCTGCATCATGGCGGTGGTGTCGGCATGGGTTTCTCACAACATGCCGGTATGGTGATTGTTTGTGATGGAACCGATGAAGCCGCAGAACGTATAGCACGGGTGCTGCATAACGATCCCGCCACTGGGGTTATGCGTCATGCTGATGCAGGCTATGAAATCGCTGTCCATTGTGCCAAAGAGCAAGGATTAAACTTGCCGATGCTTAATACAAAATAAGGAACATTATGAAGCAACTAACTATTTATCCAGGCAAATTGACCCTTGATGAGCTACGTCAGGTTTATCTACAACCGGTGAAAATCACGCTGGATAGTCAGATTTTTCCTGCTATTGAACACAGTGTGGAGTGTGTTAATGCGATTCTTGCTGAAAATCGCACTGCCTATGGAATTAATACCGGGTTCGGGCTATTAGCCAGTACACGGATTGAAAAAGATGATTTAGAAAAACTACAGCGTTCGCTGGTTGTCTCTCATGCTGCCGGGGTCGGCGAGGCGTTGGACGATAATATGACCCGGTTGATCATGGTATTGAAAATTAACAGCCTCTCCCGTGGTTACTCAGGTATTCGTCTTGCTGTTATTCAGGCATTAATCGCGTTAGTCAATGCGGAAATTTATCCTCATATTCCTTGCAAAGGATCGGTAGGGGCTTCTGGTGATTTGGCACCGTTGGCACATATGAGCCTGTTATTACTTGGGGAAGGGCAAGCGCGTTATCAGGGTGAATGGCTGCCAGCCAAAGAAGCGCTGGCAAAGGCCAATTTACAACCCATTACATTAGCGGCTAAAGAAGGTTTAGCATTACTCAATGGAACCCAAGTCTCTACCGCTTTTGCGTTACGTGGATTATTTGAAGCAGAAGATCTACTGGCGGCAGCGATAGTTTGTGGTTCTTTATCCGTAGAGGCGGCATTGGGTTCACGCAAACCATTTGATGCCCGTGTACATGAAGTGCGGGGGCAACAGGGGCAGATCGATGTTGCCGCATTGTATCGTTATGTATTGGAAGAGAGCAGCGAACTATCAGATTCTCATATCAATTGTCCCAAGGTACAGGACCCTTATTCATTACGTTGTCAGCCGCAAGTTATGGGAGCCTGCTTGACTCAATTGCGTCATGCTGCTGATGTTATTCTGACCGAAGCTAATGCCGTATCTGATAACCCATTGGTGTTTGCTGAGCAGGGAGAAGTGATTTCCGGTGGTAACTTCCATGCTGAACCTGTTGCAATGGCGTCTGATAATTTGGCGCTGGTATTAGCAGAAATAGGTGCATTGTCAGAACGACGTATTGCGTTGTTGATGGATTCGCATATGTCACAGCTTCCGCCTTTTCTGGTTGAGAATGGTGGTGTGAATTCAGGTTTTATGATTGCACAGGTGACGGCAGCGGCGCTTGCTAGTGAAAATAAAGCGTTGGCACATCCGGCAAGTGTTGACAGTTTACCGACTTCGGCCAATCAGGAAGATCATGTATCAATGGCGCCGGCTGCGGGGCGTCGTTTATGGCAGATGGCAGAAAATACCCGAGGTATTCTGGCAGTTGAATGGTTATCTGCCTGCCAGGGCATCGATTTCCGTAATGGTCTGAAAAGCAGCCCGATTTTGGAAGAAGCGCGTGATATCTTGCGAGCGAAAGTAGATTATTACGATCAGGATCGTTTTTTTGCGCCTGATATTGATGCTGCTGTGAAATTATTAGCCGAGCAACATCTCTCCTCATTACTTCCTTCTGGACAGATATTACAGGAGTAAAAATAACTATTAAATAAACCAATGGCCGGTGCCTGACCGGCCTGATTATCACATTTATCTTTCTGATAAAACCCAATAATAAAAGATAAGAGGGTAAATCATGCAAGCCTCATTACAACTAGAGCGAGGACTCAACGCACGCCATATCCGGTTTATGGCGTTGGGTTCTGCAATTGGTACAGGTCTTTTTTATGGTTCTGCTGAAGCAATAAGCATGGCAGGTCCGGCGGTATTGTTAGCTTATTTAGTGGGTGGTGCCGCTGTCTTTATGGTTATGCGCGCTTTAGGCGAAATGGCGGTCCACAGGCCGGATGCCGGTTCTTTCGCCAGTTACGCTCATCAATATTTAGGCCCATTGCCCGGATTTATTACCGGCTGGACTTATACTTTCGAAATGATCATCGTTTGTCTGGCGGATGTGACTGCTTTTGGCATTTATATGGGGCTATGGTACCCGGAAGTACCGCGCTGGATATGGGTACTGAGTATTATTTTCATTATTGGCGCACTTAATCTTTGTAAAGTTAAAGTGTTTGGCGAAATGGAATTCTGGTTATCGATTCTGAAAGTTGCTGCAATCAGCGCCATGATTATTGCCGGAACAGGTATTATTCTGTTTGGTTTTAGCGGCCATTTTCAGGCAACGGGAGTTCAAAATCTGTGGCAACACGGTGGGTTTATGCCTAATGGGGTGGGCGGCATTATTGAATCTCTGGCTGTTGTGATGTTTGCTTTTGGTGGTATTGAAATCATCGGTATTACATCCAGTGAAGCTAAAAATCCGGCGAAAATGATCCCGCAAGCGATTAACTCTATCCCGTTTCGTATTCTTCTGTTTTATGTACTCACTATTTTTGTATTAATGGCAATTTACCCTTGGAACAGCATCGGCCAAGAAGGTAGCCCATTTGTCGCAATATTTCAGGGGTTAGGCATTGGTTCGGCGGCGAATATTCTGAATATTATCGTCATTACGGCGGCAATTTCGGCCATTAACAGCGATATCTTTGGTGCTGGTCGTATGATGTACGGTATGGCTGAGAAAGGATTAGCCCATAAAAAATTTATGCATTTAAGCCGTAACGGGGTGCCTTGGGTGACAATCATGGTTATGACGTTGGCATTATTGTGTGCTGTGGTTCTCAATTACTTGCTTCCTAAACAGGTATTCGTCATTGTTGCTTCGATTGCGACTTTCGCCACCGTGTGGGTTTGGTTAATGATTTTGCTATCTCAATTTGCTATGCGTAGAAAGATGTCACCGGGAGAAGTACAGAAATTACAATTCCCGGTACCGATGTGGCCTGTTGCGCCGATTCTGACCATCGTGTTTATGATATTTATCATTGCTGTTCTCAGTTACTTTCCGGCGACACGCATTGCGTTCTATGTAGGAGGAGTATGGATCGTGCTGTTGACATCCGCCTATTATTTATGGATACGAAAAAATGTCATTATTGTGAACCCTCAATCAGCCAAAGAAACACAGTGTTAAATATCTAGAAAGCAAACCGTCTTGTTGTTGAATAAGACGGTTTGTGCTGAAAATTAATTAAAAATCTGCAATAAAACATCCGGGCTGCTTTTTTAATTGTCATGTCTTAATTCATTGCTCGTTGAACATTAGCACTGAAAATTCTATGTCATTAACCTGATATAAAGCTGATTTGTTTTAATGATCGTGGCAAACTAGCAGGCTAATGAATTTGCAGGGCTGGAGGCGCTTTTGGACAAGATTTTTATCGATGAGGCAGTAGCTGAGTTATATACCATTCAGGATATGTTGCGCTGGTCTGTTAGCCGGTTTAATGCGGCGAATATTTATTACGGGCACGGTACAGACAATCCCTGGGATGAGGCACTGCAACTGGTTCTTCCATCACTGTTTTTGCCGCTGGATATCCCACAAGAGATGCTAACCACGCGACTGACATCAACTGAGCGTCATCGTATTGTCGAAAGGGTACTGCGCCGTATTAATGATCGTATTCCGGTTGCTTATTTGACTAACAGAGCCTGGTTTTGTGGTCATGAATTTTATGTTGATGAGCGGGTTTTGATTCCACGTTCACCGATTGGTGAATTAATTAATAATGAATTTGCAGGATTGATTCCTGACCAACCCGCCAATATCCTCGATCTCTGCACGGGTAGTGGTTGTATTGCTATTGCCTGTGCATATGCTTTCCCGGAAGCAGAAATAGATGCCGTGGATATTTCCGCAGATGTACTGGCCGTGACTGAACAGAATATTCAGAATCACAGTCTTGACCACCGGGTCATTCCGATTCGTTCTGATCTGTTCCGCGATATGCCGCCGGTTAAATACGATCTTATTGTCACAAATCCGCCTTATGTCGATGCCGAGGATATGAGCGACTTGCCGGAAGAGTTTCGCCGTGAGCCTGAGTTGGGTTTGGCAGCGGGTTCAGATGGTTTGAAACTGGCACGCCGTATTCTGGCGACTGCTCCAGATTTTCTCACCGAACGAGGTGTGTTGATTTGCGAGGTTGGCAACAGTATGGTGCATTTGATTGAACAATATCCTGATGTGCCATTTACTTGGTTGGAATTTGAATATGGTGGCGATGGCGTATTTATGTTGACACGTCAACAATTGGTTGAACATCACGAACATTTTCGTTTATTCAAAGATTGAATAATTGAATAGGTTGTAGCTGCGGTAATAATGCAAAACGGGCAGAGTCAAATAAAAGAACGATTAACAAGAAGGAATTGGGATGGCGGGAAATAGTATCGGGCAATTTTTCCGGGTCACCACTTTTGGCGAATCTCACGGTTTGGCGTTGGGATGTATTGTCGATGGTGTGCCACCGGGCATTGCAATCACAGAAGCCGATTTGCAAATTGATTTAGACAGGCGTCGTCCGGGAACTTCCCGTTATACAACACAACGCCGTGAGCCGGATCAGGTTCGCATTCTTTCGGGTGTATTTGAAGGGGTAACCACCGGTACCAGTATCGGTTTACTCATTGAAAATACTGACCAGCGTTCTCAGGATTACAGCGCTATTAAAGATGTGTTTCGTCCGGGCCATGCCGATTACACTTATGAACAGAAATACGGTATCCGCGACTATCGTGGCGGGGGCCGCTCTTCTGCGCGTGAAACGGCAATGCGTGTTGCCGCAGGTGCAATAGCGAAAAAATATTTGCTGGATAAATATGGTATTCGTGTCCGTGCTTGTTTGACTCAAATGGGCAATATCCATTGCCAATTGAAAGATTGGGAACAGGTGGAACAAAACCCATTTTTCAGTCCTGATGAGACTAAACTTGAACAACTTGATGCCTTGATGCGTGAACTGAAAAAAGCGGGGGATTCTATTGGCGCGAAAGTGACGGTTGTCGCGGAAAATGTTCCGGCTGGTTTGGGAGAACCGGTTTTCGACCGTCTTGATGCCGATATTGCTCATGCGCTGATGAGTATTAACGCAGTAAAAGGCGTCGAAATTGGCGATGGTTTCGGTGTTATCAATTTACGCGGCAGCGAAAACAGAGATGAAATAACTGCTCTGGGATTCACCAGTAATCATGCGGGAGGAATTCTGGGTGGTATTAGCAGCAGCCAGCCAATTATTGCTCATATTGCGTTGAAACCGACATCCAGCATTATGGTGCCGGGTAAAACGATTAATCGTCAGGGTGAAGAGGTGGAAATGGTCACTCGTGGCCGCCATGATCCCTGTGTTGGCATCCGCGCTGTGCCGATTGCGGAAGCAATGGTGGCTATTGTGTTGATGGATCACCTATTACGCCAGAGAGCACAGTGTGCTGATGTCGAATCCAGCCTTCCTCGCTGGTGAACTTGAGAATGAAGCTAGCCTTGAAAATCCCAGAGACTGAAATGGGTAGCTTGAATATTGATAAGCGGTTGCTGTTGATGGGATGAAATATGGACTGGTTATTGTCGTCAGGTGCGGAAGTTTACATTTTGCTCTTTCTGGTTGCAATGATGGCTGGATTTATTGACTCGATTTCTGGCGGTGGCGGTTTACTAACCATCCCGGCGCTGTTATCCGTTGGAGTCTCGCCGGTACAGGCGCTAGCGACAAACAAGTTGCAGGCAGTGGGCGGTTCCTTTTCTGCCAGCTTCTATTTTGTCCGTTATGGTGCGGTTGATCTCAAATCTCAACGCTTTGCCATATTGATGACATTACTTGGCTCAATGGCCGGTGCGATTATTGTCCAGTTTATAAAGCCAGATTTTCTCTGTCAGCTATTACCGGTTCTAGTCATTATCATTGGTCTTTATTTCCTTTTGACGCCAGCCATTGGCATAGAAGAGCGCCATCGTCGCTTGACGCCTGTGGTCTTTGCTTTGCTTGTCGGGAGTGGACTGGGTTTATATGACGGCATATTTGGCCCCGGTGTTGGCTCATTTTATGCGTTAGCTTATGTCGTGTTGTGTGGCTATAACCTGGCGAAATCCACCGCTCATGCTAAAGTACTGAACTTTGCTTCTAACGTAGGTTCACTGGCGCTTTTTATCCTTGGCGGTCAAGTTTTGTGGGTATTGGGCCTTGTGATGTTGGCAGGACAGGTGATTGGCGCACGGTTGGGTGCAAGTTTAGTTTTGACTCATGGACAGAAACTGATTCGCCCAATGATTGTCATCATCTCCTTTTTGATGAGTATTAAATTACTGAATGATAATCACGGCGATACGATCCGTAGCTGGTTGGCATTTTATTTCTGATTCAGGGTTTTGTTTTTAATTCATGATAATACATAACTATCAACAACTTATTGATATTTTTAATCACTGTTTTGGTGACGAATACAACACACGTTTGGTTAAAGGTGATAATGAACCTATTTACCTGCCGGCAGATGAAGAGATCTCCTATAACCGGATTGTATTTGCTCATGGTTTTTATGCCAGTGCATTACATGAAATTGCGCATTGGTGCATTGCGGGTCAAGAGCGCCGGAAATTGGTGGATTTTGGTTACTGGTATTGCCCGGATGGTCGTGACGCACAGACGCAAAGTGAATTTGAAAAAGTAGAAATTAAACCACAGGCACTTGATTGGTTGTTTTGTACTGCGGCAGGTTTTCCGTTTAATGTCAGTTGTGACAACCTTGAAGGGGATTTTGAACCTGATAGATTAGCTTTTCAGCGTAAAGTTCATGAGCAGATCATGGACTATTTAGCGCAGGGAATACCGGCAAGAGCAGAGTGCTTTATTCAGGGGCTGCAATCGTTTTACAATACGCCTCCGTTAAAAGCGGAACATTTTCCTTACCCGGAAGATATATTCGCAGAATGAAACTGAATTTGAGGAAAAATGATGCTCGCTGAGTTTGAAACGCGTATTTTAGCGCAAATTGATGGCATGGTAGATCACGCCAGTGATGATGAATTGTTTGCTGGTGGTTATCTCCGCGGGCATCTCACCTTAGCGGTAGCAGAATTGGAGCAGGAAGGCGCCCATACGGCTGAACAGCTTCATGACCGTGTTGAAGAAAGTATCCAAAATGCGATTAAAGCGGGAGAATTGGCGCCGCCGGATCAGATTCTGGTGCTTAATACCTGGCAGCGCCTGCTGGATAATGCTAAAACTCAATAAGTTGAATTAAAGCAATAGAATAGAAAAAACGAGCCACCCCTTAAGAAACCATATGAGTTTCTTGGGGGCAGTGGATCAGAAACGGAGACTTATTGGCGATTTTTATTCCTTTTTCCTCCATTTAAGAGCAAGCACGAAGTTTCCTTTCAATTAATTCTTGCGCTTCATCCATTATTTGCTGATGTGGGACAGGTTGGCGCGTATCGTCGAGTGCTTCTTGCACTTTAGCGTGAAACCGGGCGTCGTAAGCTTCTAAGTCAGCAGGTAACACACCATCTTTGACGATATAGGTGAGTAGAATGTGTACCGCATCTGATATGGTTAAGCCTAAATTTGAGAGATTTTCCGTAGCATCAGCCTTGAGTTTATCGTCTACACGAACGTGCAGTATTGATGTTTGAGCAACCATTTTGTTTCCTCCACTTGTCAGACTTTATTATGTGATGTGATATCTGCAATAGTATTGAGATGTATTGAGCTGCCTCCCAAAAGTTACACAAGCATTTTACTTCTTGGGTAGCGCAGTTCCTTAGGGTCTTTCAGTTTTCACTTTACGGCCTTTCAGTAGTTTTCTGATCCAGAAACGGTTTGGATGAAGAGCTGCCAATGTTTCATTATCCAGTGGTAATGGCTCATCAAAGATCTGCCCGGCAAGAATTTCTGCACTGAGTGGCGCAGAGCATAATCCACGGGAACCTAATGCACCGATAACAAACAGATTGGAATAACAGGGTGCATCAGTGATGGTGCTCCCTGTGCGGATTTTTTCTGGCAAATCTTGATAATCTGTCATTATTTTATTGAGATCCGGCACATTTCCCACCATTGGCATATGGTCGCGGATAACGCAGCGAATACTTTGACGGGATTGTTTAGCAGAAACATCAACCTGATTTGTCCATTCGGCATCAGGTAAACATTTCAGCAATCGATCACGGTTTTCCTGCTGTTCTGTTTCAGAATATTCATTATCAAACCGATGACGCTGATAACTGGCGCCGATACAGTGGTGTTGATTGGCTGGATTAGCCGGTGTCATATAACCATCGTAGCAAAGCACATTTTGCAATTGGCTCAGATCAGTTGTGGTTGGGATGTGACTGACTTGACCACGCACGGCAGTCACTGGCAGTTTCTCGGTTTGTTCAAACTGGGGGAGATGATGACCGTTGGCAATCACCACCGTTTTATGCTGTGCGTTTAATAGTTGTCCTTGATGCATGAGATGCAGTTGCCAGCCATGCTGGTTGTAATTGAGCGCGGTAACTTGATGATTGAAGCGACAGAGCATTCCTTGCTGTTGTGCCAATTCTGTTGCTGCTTTAGTGAGTTCAGCCGGGCATAGCCATCCGCCCTGTGGATAGTGAATGCCGTGGTGATGAATATCCAGCCCACATTTTTCACTCAACTGGTGACAATTCATGCCGATGGCGAGTTCATCCGGCCACTCTGTTGCCAGCATTTTCTCAATTTTCTTACTGCTTTTTTCATCATAGGCAAGCTGGCTGACGCCACACCATTGATGGTCGAAATCAACTCCCTGCGCTGATAACTGTTCATATTGGCGGCGAGCGAAGGTAAATGCAGAGATAAAGAATTTTTCGAGTCCGTTATTACTACCGTTCAGTAGCGGATAAAGTGCTCCCTGGCGATTACCGGACGCACCTTGTGCCGGGGCTGCATCCTGACAATAAAGAGTCACCTGTGCTCCACGACGCAGTAGTGCAAGTGCGGTAAGAATACCGGCAATCCCTCCGCCGATAATCGCGATATCATCGGTGTGGCTTGCTGTCGGCCGGGCAAACCA
Organism: Photorhabdus aegyptia; assembly: GCF_000612035.1. Classification (NCBI taxonomy): domain Bacteria; kingdom Pseudomonadati; phylum Pseudomonadota; class Gammaproteobacteria; order Enterobacterales; family Morganellaceae; genus Photorhabdus; species Photorhabdus aegyptia. The sequence goes on from NZ_JFGV01000029.1 coordinate 13,113, forward strand.
AGGTGTTGGTAATGGCTGATGCTTCTGAGTTGCCAGAACTCCAGTCAGCATTTCTCTTTTTCGACCGAATCCTTTGATTTTACTGACATTAAAACCAGCCTGTTGTAAACCTCGACGGACGATGCCGGCAGAAGTAAAGGTTGCAAAGGTGCCTTCTGGATGGGCAAATTGTGCCATTGCAGCAAACAACCGTTCACTCCACATTTGCGGGTTTTTGGCAGGAGCAAAGCCGTCTAAAAACCAGGCATCTATTTTACCGTGAAGAGTGGAATCCATTGTGGGCAGCAGATCATTGACGTCACCGAACCATAAATCCAATGTGACAGCGCCATTTGCCATAATCAATCGGTGGCAGCCTGCTAGTGGTTGAGGCCATTGCTGGCAAAGTTGCTGTGAAAAAATTCCAAGTTCAGGCCAGCGTTGATGAGCGGCTTTTAAGTCATTGGTTTTCAGCGGATACTTCTCAAAACTGATGAAATGTAGACGTTTCAATGGCGCATCAGGATTCTGCTGTCGAAATGCATCAAATGATTGCCATAGCGTCAGAAAATTTAATCCTGTTCCGAAGCCGGTTTCCGCGATTACACAATTAGAACGGGAATGAGTGCTGAATCGTTGGGGGAAGTGGTTACCATTAAGAAATACATAACGGGTTTCTTCCAGCCCATCCTGATTTGAGAAGTAAACGTCATCAAACTGCGTTGAAACCGGGGTACCTTGATCATTCCAACTTAGGGTTGCGGTACAGATAGCAGAATTTTTCACGGTAATGCCTGCAATATTACTGATAATAATGCGATTTTAGCGAGATTGGGGTTGATGTACCACCTGACAGAAGAAAAGGGTGGAAAAGTGCTGATTTGAACAGCAGCCAGCGCCTGTATTTGGACAAGTGCTGGACATTATTGGGCATTATATCAACAATCATTCTGTTCAGCTCTTCGCCAGGTACCCGGCGGCCAAACACAAAAGCCCTGCGGCAATGCCTTCAACCCAGCGACGGCGACGATCGCTGAATGAACCTTTTTGCCCCATGCTAGCTATGGTGACACCGATTAATCCGTAAATGAGAGCGCAGGTAGTGATGAAAATTGCTGAGAGAATAATGGATTGGAGCGTATAGTTGCTGTCCGCAGTGATGAAGTTTGGCAGAATAGCAAAGTAAACCAGCAACCCCTTAGGGTTCAGAAAGCTGGTTAGGAAACCTTTGGTCAGCGAGGTCTTGGCTGATGAGGACGGGAAAATAATTTTACCGGGACGCATGGCTGAACGGAACATCTGAACCGCTAAATAGGCTAAGTAGACAACGCCAACCCAACGCATCACCTCGAACAGAATTGGTGAGGTTGCCACAATAGCAGTAACACCCAGAGCGCCAAGAATGCTATGTAGACAATAACCGGAGATGACTCCTGCATTGGCGCGTAGGGCTGCGCTTTTTCCTGCTGACAGACCTTGAGATGCCACAAACATGATATCAGGTCCGGGAGTACAGATTAACGGCAGTACAGTTGCAGCGAAAATTAAAAAGTTCTCTAACTGCATGATTTTTCCTCCATAAATGTTTAAGAGTAAGTTGGCAGGCTAGACGCTATAATCAATCTATAAAAAGATAATTTTTGGTATTTTAAGCTAATTTTTATGATATTTTGTGTCTATTTTTTCATTTTTTATATTAATATTGAAATATGCGTAATTTATTTTTGGTTTTAATGGAATCGAATGCCAATGAAATTAGATAATATTGATAAACGTATTCTGCGTGCCTTACAACGAAACGGCCGACTCCAGAATGTCGAATTAGCTAAAGAGGTTGGTTTATCACCATCGCCTTGTTTGCGGCGTGTACGGTTGTTGGAAGAAGCAGGGGTTATTAAGCGTTATGTTGCCGTTCTTGATGGCTCGAAGATCGGAGCTAATCTTTCATTGTTTGCCCGAATTTGGCTCAAGGCTCAGGATGCAGAGACAATTCAGCGTTTCACCGATGCTATCCAAGAAATGCCTGAAGTTGTGGAATGCCACTTAATGGCAGGAGAATGTGATGCGCTTTTAAGAATCGTTACAGAGGATCTCCATTCTTACCGACGTTTCCATGCCGAGCACCTAACCCGGATCGACAGTATTCAGAGTGTTAAAACGGAGGTGCCGATGGAAACGGCGAAACTTACCCATATGTTACCAATATGAGTAAGTTCTCCTTATAATAAAGCCGGGATGCTCAAGGAAATAATGCCCCGCCAGCGAAGCGGGGTTTATATTTATAAATGAATGTGAGATTCACATAATTCTTTGAATTCTTTTGATTGCCTCTCTTTTAAATGTGATGAAATTGTATCAATCATTGATATCATTTTACGCTTGGCCGCTTCCTATTAGCTCGTTTTAAGTAATCTGAGTTTTGCATAGGTGTAGGTATGAATACATCTTTTGAATTGAATTCGGCAATCTCCTTAATATTACTTCTGTATATAGACTCTAATAATCTCTGATTCCTACTGGATATAATCATAATTAGCCCATAAAGTGTAATGAATGCGCCAATTAGGATATGATTTTGTTGTAAAATAATTGGCTCCATATTGTTAAATTTGTTGCCATATTGTGATAATATGTTTATGTCCATATTAAAAGCCACTAAAATCCATATGATACCAACGCTTAGCAGAAGGTAACCAAGTCCTCTCATTATTAACCCCCATTAGGATTATTGGGTAAAGTTATTTAGGTCTTACAATGAACCGACCATTTGCATATGACATAGCATAATTACCATCACTTTTTGTGTGAATAATGGCTTTATCGGTTGATAAAGTCGGAAAATTTTCTGTTCTAAAACATTTGTTGCTGTAAGTTTAAGTATTTTACCTAATTCAGTCAGTAATATAACATAGGGATTGATTCATTTCATGAAAATTTTATTCATCCTTATTATTCTCAGTTATTAAATTTGTTTCTAATTAGCAATAAACTTAATAAAAATAGCAAGTATAGCAACTTCTATATAAATATAAGCCTACTAATCATTATTCGAATGCTTGATAAATTTATATATATTTCATTGATATTATTATCCTTAGTCTAAATTTTTGATGGAAATTAAAAGTATTTTATGATTTTATTGTTCACCAAAATAATTCCTATCTGAAATTTATTTTTGTCTATTAAAGCTCGAATGTTTTTTACCGTATTCTATGAAAATTAACAGTTATTTTAACGAGAAAACATATTGGGGTTTTTAGAGAGATGAATTTTTCTTCGTAATTTTATCCTGATCGGACTTGTTCAGCGTACAAGTGTACGCTAAAGTGCTACATAGCATAGATAGAAATCCCGCGGATAAACACATTTAATGAGGTATTTGATGAAGCGTGTAGTGATCACTGGCTTGGGTATTGTTTCCAGCATTGGTAATAATCAGAAAGAAGTACTGGCATCTCTGAAAGAAGGCCGCTCCGGGATAACTTTTTCTGAGAAATTCAAAGAGATAGGAATGAGAAGCCATGTCTGGGGGAATGTAAAACTGGATACCACCGGGTTAATAGACCGAAAAATTCAGCGTTTCATGAGCGATGCCTCTGTTTATGCTTATCTGGCGATGGATGAAGCAATTAAAGATTCTGGCCTGACTGATGATCAGGTTTCCAATATTCGTAGCGGATTGGTAGTGGGTTCTGGTGGTGGCTCTCCATATAACCAGGTTGCGAGTGCTGATGGTATGCGCGCTCGTGGTTTACGCGGTGTGGGGCCTTATATGGTAACCCGCGCAATGGCTTCCGGTGTGTCAGCTTGCCTTGCAACTCCTTTTAAAATCAAAGGAGTAAATTATTCTATCAGTTCTGCCTGTTCTACTTCTGCTCATTGCATTGGTCATGCGGCTGAACTTATTCAGTTAGGAAAACAGGATATTGTTTTTGCCGGTGGTGGTGAAGAGCTGTGCTGGGAAATGAGCTGTGAATTTGATGCAATGGGCGCACTTTCAACCAAATACAACGAAACGCCAGAAAAATCGTCCCGCACTTATGATAAAAACCGTGATGGTTTTGTTATTGCTGGCGGCGGCGGTATTGTTGTTGTGGAAGAATTAGAGCATGCACTGGCACGTGGCGCACACATATACGCTGAAATTGTTGGTTATGGTGCAACATCGGATGGCGCAGATATGGTTGTTCCATCTGGCGAAGGTGCGGTTCGTTGTATGAATATGGCATTGCAAGGTGTGAAAGGTTCCATCGATTATGTGAATACGCACGGTACTTCTACTCCTGCGGGTGATTTGAAAGAGTTGGAAGCGATCAGGGAAGTCTTTGGTGATACAACACCGGCAATTTCTGCAACAAAAGCGATGACTGGTCATTCACTGGGTGCTGCCGGTGTACACGAAGCGATTTATAGCCTACTGATGTTAGAGCATGATTTTATTGCACCGAGTATTAACATTGAAGATCTTGATGATAAAGCGGCGGGCATGAATATCATCACTAAACCTACTGAGCAAAAGTTGAATACGGTGATGTCCAATAGTTTTGGTTTCGGTGGCACTAATGCTTCTTTGGTGATGAGCAAGTATTCAGGTTGATTCCCCCCATCACAGATTATTTCGGACCAAAAATGGTCATTATTTGATACATCTTAGGTGACCGCGTATAGCGGGTCACCTTTGTGTATAGTCCCGTTTCTGCGTGTTGTTTGTATCTTGTTTATACCCATCATCTTTCAAGTTGCCTCTTTGTTGGCTGCGCTCGCTCACCTCGGTCACATAGTTGCTATGCTCCCGGGGGATTCACTCCCTTGCCGTCGCGATGCATCTTGAAATCCATAAGGTATATTCGTTTATATAAAGTAAATTCAAACCTATTTTGCTGAGTGTTGATTTTGTCTGAAATGTAATGTGAATACGGAAATATATTCTTGTTGTGATAGAAAAGCCCATAATATCTTTATGATAATTATGATTTTTTAATATTATGGGCTTTTTCTTAATTATGATTTATTTTCAGTAGCTACTTGCTGAATACGGCGCTTACGGACAATTCGTAATATTGGTGGAATAACCAAAACCAGCGTTGCCAGTATCAATAAACTCTGAGCAATTGCACTACTCCACAGAATGCCAAATTCTCCGTTGCTAATAGAAAGTGCGCGACGTAAGTTTTGTTCCAGCATTTCTCCTAATACAAAACCGAGGATTAATGGCGACATCGGGAAATTCATTTTCCTCAGAATATAGCCGAAAACGCCCAACCCTACCATCAATAGAAGATCAAACGTCGTGCTATGTATGGCATATACACCAACCGCTGAAACAGTAGCAATAGCTGGAACAAGAAACCAGAGTGGAATAGTGAGCATCCGTGTAAACAGACCTATCATTGGGATATTCATAATCAGCAGAATAACATTGGCAATTAATAAAGCCGCAATTAACCCCCAGACAATATCCGGTTGCTCAGTAAACATTCCCGGCCCAGGCGTAATGTTATAGAGCGTTAATGCCCCCATCATGACGGCAGTGGTACCTGAACCTGGCACTCCTAATGTTAGCATTGGAATAAAGGAGCCGCAGGCCGAGGCATTATTAGCTGCTTCTGGTGCTGCTACGCCGCGAATATCACCTTTACCAAATGAATCGCTATTCCCACTGAGCTTCTTTTCAGTCATATAGGTAATTGCGCTGGCAATTGTCGCTCCTGCGCCAGGCAAAATACCGACAAAGAAACCGATAAAGGATGATCTAAGCGTTGGTATGGCGCATTCAGCCGCTTCCTTGCGATTGAACAGCAGGCGGCCTGTTTTGCGAATAATGGTTTTGCCGGTTGAGGTGTTCTCTAACATCAGCAGAATTTCGCTGACAGAAAACAGACCTATTACCACAACAATAAACTGTATACCATCTGATAGATGAACACTGTCGAAAGTAAAACGATAAACCCCGGTGTTGGCGTCTACTCCGACAGTTGCCAGACTCAATCCTATTAATGCTGCTAATAGTGATTTCAGGGGATTCTGGCTCATCATGCTACCCAGACAAGCAATAGCAAAAACCATAAGTGCAAAATATTCAGCAGGGCCGAAAGCTAGTGACCACTGCGCCAGTAATGGAGCAAATAAAATAATGCCCAGAATTGCCAGCAAAGAACCACAAAAAGAACTCACCGCGGAAATAGACAGCGCCACACCCGCACGACCCTGTTTGGCCATCGGATAACCGTCTAGTGCGGTCATAATGGCAGCGGCGTCACCAGGAACATTCAGCAGAATCGATGATATACGCCCACCATACTCACAACCGATATAAACGGTTGCCAATAAAATCAGGGCAGATTCAGCAGGCAGCTTTAAAGCGAAAGCCAGCGGCAGCAGAATCGCAACGCCATTAATCGGCCCAAGCCCCGGCAACAACCCAACAATCGTGCCGACAAAACAGCCAATTAAAGCAATAATCAGGTTTTGCGGCACCATTGCAACTTCAAAACCTTGGCTAAGATACATCCACGTTTCCATAAGTTCTCCGTCAGTTGAGCCAGCTACCGAGAGGCAGGGTTACGTCAAGTAAGCGGTCAAAGGCGAAATAGAGCGTGACGCCAAGGAACACCCCGGAAATGATTGCGGCAGGCAATGTTGCGTTAAACAACAGTGCGACACTGAATGTCAGCAGCGCTGTAGCGAGAGGGAACCCCAGCCACTCAAATGCCCAGCCATAGATAACCAAAGAGATAATCAACAACATTAGGCGACGGATAACGGGGGCGCTAGGCCAATTGCTCTGTTCTGGTTTTTTGAAAAGCAGTAGTAAGGCACAGAGCGCCATCAGAGACAGAATGATCATTGGGAAAGGTCTAGGTCCCAAAGGTTCATAAGTGTATTCGCTCTGAATGCCCCAACCAATAACCATCCCAATGGCACAGAGCACTAGCCAGATAGCAGCAAAGATACGATCGCTCATAATGATGACTCTGTTATTTGGCTAAGCCAAAAGCTCTGGCTTGTTCACGATATTGTTCAACCTGTTTTTTCACATAGTTGTCCAACTCTTTGCCGGTCATGTTGAATTCGAACAACCCACGGATATCACGCTGTTTTTTAAAAACATCTGTTTGTTGTAGTTTATTAAAAGTATCGACCCACCATTGGTACTCTTCGTCAGAAACTTTTGGACCCATGTAAAATCCACGGATAATCGGCCACACCAAGTTATAACCTTGCTCTTTGGCAGTAGGAATATTGGCTAAATCGCCATCTAGCCGTTTATCTGCATAAACAGCTAAGACCCGGATTTTGTCTCCATTCAGGTAAGGAACCATCTCGCTCAGATCACCAGAAACCGCCTGAATATGATTACCTAGCAGAGCGGTGACAGGTTCGCCACCTCCCTCAAAAGCGACATAACGCATCTTGTGAGGATCAATACCGACCTCTTTTGCCAGCAGTGCGGTTTTCATCCAGTCCTGACTACCGATAGAAGCGCCAGCGCCAAATACAATGCTGTTAGGATTATTCTTGAAAGCGTTCATCAAATCGTTCAGGGTGCGGTAAGGTGAATCGGCACGGACAGCGATCATCCCATAATCAGTCCCAACACTCGCCAGCCAGCGCACATCATTAACGTTATAGCGGCCAAATTTCCCCTGAGACAGATTGAGCAGAGAACCGCCAGAAAAGGCGACAAGGGTTCCCGCTTCAGCAGGTCGTTGTGCGACGATAGCATTGTAAGCGACAGCACCAACACCACCGGGCATAAAGGTGACGCGCATAGGTTTGCTGATCTCTTTCGTATCCAGTAATGAAACTTGGATCAGTTTGCAGGTCAGGTCAAACCCGCCACCCGGTTTTGCAGGGGCAATGCATTCGGTCCTGCCAGGCGCACTGGCAGCAAAAACACTGCTTGTGCCAAATAGTAAAGCGGTTGCCGCTAATATCTTGATCGTTATAGCTTTCATTTGTTTACTCTCATCAATACCCGTGTAAGATATACCACTACAACCAAACTTGGTTGACCCAATTAGTAATAACAAAACCTTTCATTTACCTTTCATTAACAAGAAAAGTTGTTGATATGTGATTTTAATCTCTTAAATTTGCGTAGTGTTTCGCATTAATGAGCTAACAAATAGCTACAGGCTTTCTTTTTTGTTTTGGTTTGTTGTAAGTTTCTCGTAGTTTTGAGGTTGTACTGTTTTGTTTGCGAGAATTTTACATTCGGCTAAGAGGGGATCATGTAAACGGTAATTCTTTATTTGTGCAATCTGTTAAATTAAACGGAGAATTTATTGAATATAATCAGGCTTTATCTTGCGGAAATCTGAATTGAGGAAATGATGAAAAAATTGATTCTTTGTAGTGTTATGGCTAGTGCTATGGCTCTTGCTTTGACAGGATGTAAAACAGAACTCGACACCTCGGTATCCGTTAACCAGCTATTATCTGAACAGGTTAAAATGGTAACATCTGACTTGTTGGTTGAAGTCAGTGCATGTGGTGATTATAAAGATTCCAGACAGCCATCAAAATCTCTGTTAGAGGCTCAGGAAAAAGTACCGGCTATTTTTTCCGGCGTGGAATATGTGGAATGTTTTAGAAAAAATATGGATTCACTTGCTCACTTTAAAGTTCCCATCAGTGTAGGGAATTCAAGTGTGGCTGGTTCTACTCAGGGTATTCACCTTTACGGTAATGGCGTAGATATCTTAGCGATAAGCATACCAAAAGAGATGAAGAAGAAAATTAACCAGCTAAATAATTCAATAGCATCAAAAATCAAAATCTCAATTAATATTAAGAATGACACAGATAAAATTTTAAAAATGAAGGGTTTATCTGTGTTTCTTAATGATAAGGAGCCGATTGTGATATCGAATTTTAGTTTGAAAGTAGGCAGTGAAATAAAACTCACTTTGTCTAATGTCTCTGTAGCGTCTGCATTGGATGAACGTTTTGATTTTACCCCTGTGCTTATGGCAATATCTGAGTAAATGGAAGCGGTAATAGAAATTTATTACTTGATTCGGTATGACAGAATATCCTGTTATTGATAGCGCGATATTCTGGTGCTCAAATGGAGTTGAATCAGTGTCTGACTATTTTTCAGAAAGATAGGTGTGGCGATATAAACTGAAAATATAGTTATGCTTGTAATTATATTTATATTGGTCGATTAGATATTTAAAATATGCGCTTACTTTTGGTGGAAGACCACCCTGAATTATTGCACTGGCTGCAAAAAGCCTTGAGTAGTGCAGGGTTTGCTGTAGATATTGCGAGTGATGGCATCGTCGCTGATCAATTATTGCAGACAGAAAACTATGCATTGTTGATTTTGGATGTTTCTTTGCCGAGACTAGATGGCCTTTCATTATTGGTTCGTTTGCGTAAGCGTGGACAAAATTTGCCGGTATTATTATTAACGGCGAAGGCTGATGTTTCTGAGCGAGTGAAAGGGCTTAATTCTGGTGCTGATGATTATCTGACGAAACCTTTTGATTTACAGGAATTGGAGGCCCGTATCCGGGCATTACTTCGGCGTAGTGCAAATGTGCTACAGGAGACGCTGACATTCGGTTCCCTTGTTTATCAGGATGATGGTTACTTTATTCTGAACGATGAGCCATTGGCTTTGACGCCACGGGAACTTTCGGTTTTGACAACATTGTTCCATCGTCGAGGGAGACCTGTTTCTAAACAACAGCTGTTTGAACAGGTATTTGCACTGTTAGATGAAGCAAACCCACAAAGTATTGAACTTTATGTACACCGGATTCGAAAGAAATTGTCAGGCAGTAATGTGGGAATAAGTACATTACGGGGATTAGGTTATCGTCTGGAGTGCCAGAAAGATGAGATGGTTTAAAGTGCCGAACTCATTGTTTCATCAGTTACTCTTGTTTTTTGGCGTTCCGCTATTTTTGTTGGGCTGTTTATCGGTTTGCACCCATTATTGTAGCGCAGAGAATGCGGCTACGTTGGCTTATGACCGGACCTTATTGGCATCTGCTCGAACTGTCGCAGAACGGCTGGCTGTTCAGAATAATCAATTGATTGTCGATGTACCTTATGTCGTTTTGGATAGTTTTGAGCGAAATATGAATGATAGATTGTTCTATCAAGTATTATCTCCTGAAGGGAAAACCATTTCTGGTTATGATGATTTGCCTTTAATACCTAAAGATACGCTTCGCTCCAATTTATACACCGCTTTGGTTTATTTCTATGATGCTGAATATCACGGCCATCCTATTAGGGTTGCCGCCCTTTATCAGCCAATTAATGAAGGAGGGATGATGGGAATGGCGTTGATACTGGTTGCCGAAACAGTGGCTTCCCGCCATTATCTTGCGCAACAATTATTAATATCATCTTTGATGAGTCAAGGAACAGTGGTTGGGTTGACTCTGATTCTGGCTTACTTTCTGTTGAAACAGTTACTTAAACCATTGCATAAACTTTCTGGCGTCATGGTCCGTCGTCCCGCTAATGATCTCACTCCATTACCGGATATGTTGCCTTGGTCAGAACTTTCCCCGTTATTATATGCATTTAATCGTTATATAGAGCGACTGAAACTGATGGTGAACCGACAGGAGAGGTTCAGCGCGGATGCTTCTCATCAACTCAGAACACCATTAACGGTATTAAAAACTCAAGTAGCGGTAGCGCTTGCCAGCGAAGATCCCATGCAATGGAAAGAAAGCTTACAGGCCATTAATAGTACATTGGATAACACTATCTCTCTGACGGATCGTTTATTACAGCTCTCTCGTTTGAAAGCGCATGAAAAGGAAGCTGTTCGGGATTATAGGCCGGTCAATTTAGTTGAATTGTTGCAACAGGCGTGTTTTTCTCGTTTGCAACAGGCTGAAAGTAAGCATATTGATTTGGGTTATGAAGGAGAAAATGCTCAATGGATTAAGGGGGAACCTGTATTACTGACAGAAATGTGCGCGAACTTATTGGACAATGCGATTAAATATACGCCGGAAGGTGGCATTGTCACGGCTAGAGTGATTCTCAGCGCTTGTAAGGCATACTGTTATTTGGAAGTGGATGACAGTGGGCCGGGGATTGCTAAAGAAGAAGTTAATTTGTCTTTGATGGCTTTTAATCGTCTTGATAATGCAGCGGGGCATGAAGGGGCAGGGCTGGGATTAGCCCTGGTCAAAGACATCAGTATTTATCATGGCACTCACCCCCAATTATTGCCTAGCGAAATGCTAGGAGGCTTATTGGTAAGAATCCCTTTTAAGCTTTCTGATGATTAACATCCTGAGATTTTCCTGTCTTACGTCCAATAAGAGGAGTACGTAGTTGCTGTGCCAGCATAACGCCCAATAACGTTATACCGCCGCCAATCAAATGGTAACTGTGCATCTCTTCATGTAGAACCAGAATAGCGATAATTGCGGTAAATACCGGGGCCAGATTCATAAATATGGAAGCAGTATTAGCGCCAAGCTTTATAACACCTTGTATCCATAAGTAGGGAGCGAGAATTGAGGCCGGAATGCCAGCGAATAGGACTAACGAAATATTGTTGGTGTTTAGTTGAACATCTTTTGTTAACAAAAAATTGGGTAGTAATAACAGGACGCCAAAAGCGATTTGTACATACAGGGATTGCCAGTTGGGTAATGGAATAGACCAACGTTTGGTTAATACGCCATAGAGTGCATAGGAGATGGAAGCAATCAACATCATCAATTCTCCGTGACCTAAACCGTGTTGCAGCAATGACATAGGATCACCGGCGCTAACCAACCAGACTAAACCAAACAAAGATATAACGGTACCGAGAACAATACCGACAGTGGGGATAACACGTAAAATAAATATACTAATGACGACAGTTAAAAGAGGAATAAGTGAGTTAAGAATTCCCATAAATGTTGCGCTGACGCTGTGTGCTGCGTAATAAGCCAGGCTCTGATAAAGCACCATGCCAAGCGAGCTAAGTATTAAGAGTTTCCACCAGTGTTGACAGATTGTTTTCCATTGGCGAATGACAGGTAATATAACAAAGGGGGTTAATGTGAGAAAAGCAAGGAACCAGCGGTAAAAAGAGATTGCCGCTGGATCAATAACGGTGGCAGAGGCTTTACTCACTACAGCATTAATTGACCAAATCAAGACGGCCAGAAGTGGAAAAATCATATTCATATAAGTGAATCGCATTGAGATAAAAATGAAAGCTCAGTCTAAAGGTGTCTGGTTTATTATATATAACGATAATCAGACAATAGATAAGGCAATTAAGACAATATGACAGAAAAGCTGAATGAACCTGTAGATATTATGGCTATTCCTGCGAGTATCTCTTTTCGTAACGAATTATTCAGTGCGAATACAGAATGTTTACGTCATGTCCATCCATTTGGGCAGCTTATTTATGTCGTTTGTGGCGTAATGGCAATGAATGTTGGGGAACAACATTTTTTGGCTCCACCACAATTTTGTGTCTGGATACCAGAAGGAGTAGAACATTCGGGCTATAGCAAAAAGGCCATGCGATTCAGGGCAATAGATATCTCTCCTCAGTGGGGAAAATTATTACCAGATCAACCTTGTATTATCCGGCTGAGTCCAATATTCAATATCATTATGGCTGATTGTTTTGAACGTGGCTTGAAGGTACCGGAAACAGAGCAGGATTTGCGGTTAGCTCAGGTGCTGATTGATCAATTGGTTCAATCTCCTGTGCAGTATACCTATCTGCCTTCATCTAAAGATAAACTTTTGGCATCGATATTACAGGAAATCGAACATAATCCAGCTGATAACACTTCATTGGCGCAATGGGCAAAGCTGCGTTATACCTCGGAGCGTACTTTGTCACGGCGTTGCCAACAAGAATTGGGAATGTCATTTCGTGAGTGGCGGCAACGGTTACGGTTTTTACATGCTATTTCCTTATTGGAACAAGGGAAAACAGTGAATGAAGTCGCTTTTGATGTGGGGTATAGCTCATCTTCTGCGTTTATTGCTATGTTTCAGCAGTTGGCGGGTACGACACCGGAGCGTTTCAGGAAGAGTTAATAATAAAACAAACCGTTATTATGGGTTTTGTTATGATTCAGTGGCAAAATAGCTGGCTACGTCCGTTTTATGCCACAGGATAGAATTAAATGAAGATTCTGGTTGATGAAAATATGCCTTATGCTGAACAACTATTTCAGCCATTGGGGGATGTGCGAGCTATTCCGGGGCGTCCAGTGCCGACAGGTGTACTGGATGATGCTGATGCCTTTATGGTCCGTTCAGTAACTACAGTCAATGAAGGGCTGTTGGAAGGTAGCACGATAAAATTTATCGGTACGGCTACCGCAGGGACTGACCATGTGGATCAGTCGTGGTTATCGCGCGCAGGAATTGGATTCTCTGCTGCGCCGGGATGTAATGCCATTGCTGTGGTTGAATATGTTTTCTCTGCATTAATGTTGCTGGCTGAACGTGACAATTTTGAGCTCAAAGATAAGGTTGTAGGCATTATCGGTGTCGGTAATGTCGGCAGTAGACTGGCGGAACGGTTAGCTGCCCTTGGTGTGCGGACACTCTTATGTGATCCGCCAAGAGCTGCCAGAGGGGATGTTGGCGAATTTTGTCCACTGGAAAAACTGGTCAAAGAGGCGGATATTCTGACATTCCACACGCCATTGAATAAATCGGGGCCATATAAAACATACCATTTAGTGGATGCTGAATTATTGTCGGCTTTGCCGGATAATTGCATATTGATTAATGCCAGCCGTGGTGAAATTGTTGATAATCAAGCATTGCTTACCGAGTTGAAACGCGGCAAAAAACTCCGTGTTGTTCTGGATGTATGGGAGCCGGAACCTGATTTATCCCTACCATTACTGGAATTAGTTGATATTGGTACACCGCATATCGCGGGTTATACCCTCGAAGGTAAAGCGCGTGGTACCACACAGGTATTTGAAGCTTACTGTGAATTTCTTGGCCAACCCCGCAAAGTAGCTTTATCTGATCTGTTGCCGGAGCCAGATTTCAGCCGGGTTACCCTGCATGGTAATGTGACTCAAAGCACACTGAAGCGGCTGATGCATTTAGTGTATGATGTGCGCCGCGATGATGCCCCGTTACGGCAAGTGGCCGGTCAAAAAGGGCAATTTGATTATCTGCGTAAAAACTATTTAGAACGTCGGGAGTGGTCATCCCTGACGGTATGTTGCGATAACCGAGAGAGTGCTGAGTTGTTAGCCGCTCTTGGTTTCAGTACAGAACTGATTTAATCCGTGCAGAAATATATCTGCATGTCAGAAATATAGATGGAGAAAACCAACATGTCAGAAGGTTGGAATATTGCCCTGTTGGGTGCGACAGGAGCAGTAGGTGAAGCGATATTGGCGTTATTACAAGAGCGTCAGTTTCCCGTTGGTGAATTGTATCCTCTCGCCAGTGAGCGTAGTGCCGGTGAAAGCCTGCGTTTTAATGGTAAAAATTTTGTTGTTGGCGATGCCGCTGATTTTGACTGGTCACAGGTACAACTCGCTTTTTTCGTGGCTGGATTAGAAGCCACAGCACGATATGTTGAAAAAGCGACAGAAGAAGGTTGCTTGGTGATTGATAGCAGTGGGTTGTTTGCTATGGAGCCGGATGTACCTTTAGTTGTTCCGGGTGTTAACCCTCATTCATTGGCGGATTATCGCAACCGTAATATTATCGCTTTGGCGGATAATATGACTAGTCAGGTACTGACAGCCATTAAACCGCTGGTGGATGCTGCTGGAATTGCACGTTTGCATTTGACTAATCTGTTCTCTGTTTCTGTTCACGGCAAAGCGGCAGTTGATGAATTAGCAGGGCAGAGCGCCCGTTTACTTAACGGCATCCCACCGGAGCCGGGCCGTTTTAGTAAACAACTGGCATTTAATCTTTTGCCGTTGCCGACAGATGTTGAAGGTTCTGTGAGTGAAGAGCGTCGTCTTGTGGATCAAATCCGCAAAGTTTTACAGGATGAGGGATTACCCATTTCAGTGAGTTGCGTTCAGTCTTCTGTTTTTTATGGTAATGCTCAGGTCGTTCATTTGGAAACCTTGCGTCCGGTTGGGGTAGAAGAAGCGCGAGAAGAATTAGCGCGGATGGTTGATATTAACGTTGCAGATGAAGGCGATTATCCGACTCCAGTGACAGAAGCATCGGGTAATGATGCGCTGAGTATTGGTTGCCTGCGCCATGATTATGGTATGCCGGAAGTATTACAATTCTGGTCTGTGGCCGATAACATCCGGTTTGGCGGTGCATTAATGGCTGTTGAAACCGCGGAAAAACTGATTCAGGAGCAATTTTACTGATGTTCGGTACAGAACAAACAGAATCTGTGCCAGGTTCAAAAATGAAAATTGCATTGGGCATTGAGTACGACGGCAGCCGATATTATGGTTGGCAACGTCAGCAAGAAGTGAAAAGTGTTCAAGGATGCCTTGAAGAAGCATTATCAAAAGTCGCCGATGAACCTGTATCGGTATTTTGTGCTGGTCGGACCGATGCTGGGGTACATGCAACAGGGCAAGTTGTGCATTTTGAAACGGCTGTTCAACGCAAGGATGCCGCATGGACAATGGGTGTCAACGTACACTTACCGCCGGATATTGCTGTTCGTTGGGTAAAAACCGTGGATGAGAGTTTCCATGCCCGTTTTAGCGCAACTGCCCGGCGATATCGTTACATTATTTTTAATCATCGTTATCGCCCGGCAGTGTTGGCTAATGGCGTGACTCATTTTCACTATTCATTGGATGAAAAGCGAATGCATCAGGCAGCGCAATGTTTGTTAGGGGAAAATGATTTTACCTCTTTCCGTGCAGTGCAATGCCAATCTAAAACACCTTGGCGTAATGTGATGCATATTAATGTCAGCCGTTATGGGCATTATGTCGTTATAGATATTAAAGCCAATGCTTTTGTACATCATATGGTGCGTAATATTGCCGGTAGCCTGATGGAAATTGGTTGTGGGAATCAGGATATTAACTGGATGGCCCAGTTGCTTGTTTTAAAAGACCGGACGAAAGCCGCTGCGACGGCAAAAGCGGCAGGGTTGTATTTGGTTGCTGTTGATTATCCGGCGCAATTTGATTTGCCTGGCGCTGCTATGGGACCTCTGTTTTTGGCAGATGATCTGATTTAACATTTGTTAGTTGCCGACACGGATGTTTTGGCATAGCGGGGAATATGATGGAATTTCTGACTCATTTTGTTGATTTTGCTAAATTTATTATTGATTTCATTCTCCATATTGACATTCATTTAGCCGAACTGGTCGCACAATATGGTCATTGGGTGTATGGCATTCTGTTTCTGATTTTATTTTGTGAAACAGGATTAGTGATTACGCCGTTTCTGCCGGGAGATTCGCTGTTATTTGTCGCCGGTGCTTTAGCGGCTTTGGACTCAAATGATCTGAATGTACATCTCATGGTGGTATTGATGATTATTGCGGCTGTTATTGGCGATGCTGTGAACTATGCTATTGGCCGCATCTTTGGCGAAAGGTTATTTACTAATCCAAATTCAAAAATTTTCCGTCGCAGTTATTTAGATAAAACACATGAGTTTTATGAAAAACATGGTGGGAAGGCAATTATTTTGGCGCGATTTGTACCGATTATCAGAACATTTGCACCATTTGTTGCAGGTATGGGGAAAATGTCTTATCGTCGTTTTGCTGCTTATAACGTGATTGGCGCACTAGTTTGGGTTCTGTTATTCACCTATTCTGGTTATATATTCGGTGATATGCCAATGGTACAACAGAATTTGAAACTGTTGATTGTCGCTATCATCTTTATCTCAATCCTGCCCGGAGTGATTGAAATTTGGCGTCATCGTCGTGCGGTGATGAAGCAGAATAGTGATAACCGGTAACAGGTTTGAGCAGTTTTTTATCCACACTGTAATAGCATTGTGGTTTAATGGCACACAAATAACAAAACTGGCATAAGCCAGATTCAGACGGAAAGATCATTCAATGAGCTGGATTGAAAAAATTCTTAATAAAAGCAACATTACCCAAACTCGTAAAGCGAACATCCCAGAAGGGGTTTGGACTAAATGTGATAGTTGCAGTCAGGTGCTCTACCGTGCTGAGTTAGAGCGCAATCTTGAGGTTTGCCCTAAATGTGATCATCACATGCGTATTTCGGCGCGTACCCGATTGGCTACATTCCTTGATGAAGGAGCAACGACGGAATTAGGGGGGGAATTAGAGCCAAAAGATATTCTTAAATTCCGCGATTCCAAAAAGTATAAAGATCGTATATCAGCGGCGCAGAAACAAACCCAAGAGAAAGATGCCCTGATCGTGATGAAAGGCACTCTGAGTGGGATGCCAGTTGTTGCTGCTGCTTTTGAATTTGCATTTATGGGCGGTTCTATGGCTTCGGTTGTTGGAGCCCGTTTTGTCCGTGCCGTAGAACAAGCGTTGGCAGACAATTGTCCTCTGATTTGTTTTTCTGCCAGTGGCGGCGCTCGTATGCAAGAGGCATTGATGTCATTGATGCAGATGGCGAAAACTAGTGCTGCTTTAGCAAAAATGCAAGAACGTGGTTTGCCTTATATTTCTGTCATGACCGATCCGACAATGGGCGGTGTTTCAGCAAGTCTGGCGATGTTGGGTGATATCAATATTGCTGAACCAAAGGCATTGATTGGTTTTGCCGGGCCACGAGTTATTGAGCAGACGGTTCGTGAAAAATTACCGTCCGGTTTCCAGCGTAGTGAGTTTTTGCTGGAAAAGGGAGCGATTGACATGATTGTTCGTCGTCCTGAAATGCGTGACACACTTGCCAGTTTACTTTCTAAACTCACTCATCAGTCACAGCCAGGTACTAAGCCAATTGTTGCTGAATTTGTGGCAGAACCCGCTGATGTCGAGGCGGATATTCAAATAAACACCAATAAAGAAGATGTCTGACACTTTACAAATTCCTCAAGCCACGTCGCCATTGATGACGTGGCTTTCCTATCTTGGGAACCTGCACGCTAAGGCCATTGATATGGGGCTTGAGCGTGTGGGGAAGCTTGCCCAAACGTTAGAATTGGTTAATCCTGCGCCTAAGGTGATAACTGTATCCGGGACTAATGGCAAAGGAACCACCTGTTGCACGATAGAATCTATTTTGTTGGCGTCCGGGCTGAGAGTGGGTGTTTACAGCTCTCCGCATCTTGTACGTTATACCGAAAGAGTGCGTATTCAGGGGAAAGAGTTACCTGAACAGGAATTCTGCCGTGTATTTGCGGATATTGAATCTCGTCGCGGCGATATTTCACTAACTTATTTTGAATATGGCACATTGGCGGCTTTGCAACTGTTTAAACAAGCTTGTCTGGATGTGGTCATCTTAGAAGTAGGCTTAGGTGGGCGGTTGGATGCGACAAATATTGTAGATGCCGATATTGCCGCTATTACCAGCATTGCAATTGATCATATTGATTGGTTGGGGTCGGACCGCGAGCATATTGGTCGTGAGAAAGCGGGGATTTTCCGTAAAGATCGCTTTGCCGTAGTGGGTGAGCCGGATATGCCATTTTCTATTGCGGAAGTTGCGGGCGAATTAGGAGCCAAGCTGTTCCGCTGTGGCATTGATTGGCGTTTCTCTCAACAGGATAAAAACTGGCACTGGCAATCTGATGATAGGCTATTTAGCAATCTACCTTTGCCAAATGTTCCTCTGATGAATGCTGCAACGGCAATGGGTGTTATTTGTTGTCTGTTACGACAAGAGGATAAAGTCGGTCAGGCTATTAATGAGAGCGCCATCCATCAAGGGTTGCAAAATGCACAGTTGCCGGGGCGTTTTCAGGTAGTTCGTGAAAATCCACTGTTGATCTTGGACGTGGCGCATAATCCCCATGCGGCGGCTTATCTGGTACAGAAACTGGCTCAATTACCTCGTCAACCGGGTAGCAAAATCCTTGGTGTCGTGGGTATGTTAGGTGATAAAGACATTGCCGGTACACTGACTTGCCTGTCACAGCAAATAAATGAGTGGTATTGCGCTCCGTTGACTGAATTTCGTGGTGCCGATGCACAGACATTGGCGCAGTATCTTGAACAGCCACGGCTATTTACTGATGTGGAAAGTGCCTGGCATCAGGCGATGGCTGATGCTGATGAGCAAGATATTGTTGTCGTTTGTGGTTCATTCCACACAGTAGCGCATGTCATGGAGGCTCTGGACAGGGAGAAAGGAAGTGGCCAGTAGATTTCAGAATCGTTTGGTTGGAACAATTGTCTTGGTAGCATTGGGTGTCATTGTGCTGCCTGCGTTGCTAGACGGCAACAAGAAATATAACGAAGATAAATTTGCATCAATTCCCCTGGTTCCAAAGCCAGGGGACGAGCAGGAAATTGAATCTATACCTCCTCTTAATCCACCAATATTATCAGTGCCTCTGGAAGATGAGACAGAGGCATTGCAGCCAGAAACACTGGAGCAGCCGGAAATCCCATCGGTTACTATTCCTCAACCCACGCCGATAGTCCCTCCTGCTGTTCAGCCAGAAGTGAAGCCTCAACCACAGATTAAGCTTGAACCAAAACCAGAGACTAAGCCGCCAGTTCCGGCGCTTAAACCTAAACCAGACATTAAGCCAGAGCCGAAACCTGAAGTTAAACCGGTTGAAACCGCCCCGCAAGGGCAGGCTTATATCGTACAACTGGGTGCTTTAAAAAATGCCGGAAAGGTAGATGAAATTGTTGCCAGACTACGTTTGTCTGGTTATCAGGTTTATACGGTTCCTTCATCTCCGGTTCAGGGTCAATTAACCAGAATATATGTTGGTCCGAATGCCTCTAAGCAACAACTTGACTCGGCATTATCAGAATTGAAAAGTTTGACTGGATTACAAGGGCAGGTAAGGAGTTATCGGCCATAATAGTTACAGATTGTAATAAAAAGTGGGCGGATACCTATGTGACGAATAGGACAACGATCATGAGGAAGTAAATCTTAATGATTGCGGTGATGATGATTACTCAAATTCGCCGCCCAATTATTTTCAGTGAGATAGGAAATCTTGCTACGCAAACGTTTTCGTTTTCTGTTAGAATGCACTTGAAACGGATGCCGAGGTGTCTATTTTGGAATTAAAACATGGTTTGGATTGATTACGTTATTATCGCCATTATTGGCTTCTCGGCATTAGTTAGCCTGATTCGTGGGTTTATTCGTGAGGCATTATCGCTGGTTACTTGGGGATGTGCTTTCTTTGTGGCAAGCCATTTTTATACTTACTTAGCGGTCTATTTCACCCGTTTTGAAGATGAATTGGTGCGTAACGGGATCGCTATTGCGTTGCTGTTTATTGCTACTTTGATTGTCGGTTCCGTGGTGAACTATGTGATAGGTTCTCTTGTGCAACGGACTGGATTGTCAGGTACTGATCGAGTACTGGGGGTCTGCTTTGGGGCATTGCGTGGTGTACTGATTGTCGCGGCTATTCTGTTTTTTCTGGATACATTTACACCATTGGCTCGAAGTGAAGATTGGAAACAGTCACAATTGATCCCACAGTTCAGTCATATCATTAGGTGGTTCTTTGACTACCTGCAAAATGCGTCAAGTTTCTTGCCGGAGAAATATACCTCTCCGTTTGGCTGATGAGGAAAAACTACATGTGCGGTATTGTTGGTATCGTCGGTTTTACACCGGTTAACCAGTCGATTTATGATGCGTTGACGGTGCTTCAGCACCGTGGGCAAGATGCTGCGGGCATTGCCACTATTGATGGTAACAATGGGTTTCGTTTACGCAAGGCCAATGGCTTAGTGAGAGACGTGTTTGAAGCCCGGCATATGCTGCGTTTACAAGGAACGATTGGGATTGGTCATGTTCGCTATCCGACAGCGGGCAGTTCCAGTGCATCGGAAGCTCAACCGTTTTATGTGAACTCTCCATTTGGTATTACACTGACACACAATGGTAATTTGACAAATGCTCATGAGTTGAAGAAAAAGCTGTTTGAGAATGCCCGTCGTCATGTGAATACCACGTCAGATTCTGAGATTTTGCTTAATGTTTTTGCTAGTGAACTGGATTGCTTCCAACATTATCCATTGGAGCCTGATAATATTTTTGCGGCGGTAGCGGCACTGCATAAACAGGTGAGTGGCGCTTATGCCTGCATTGCGATGATTATTGGTCATGGATTAGTGGCTTTCCGTGATCCGCATGGTATTCGTCCGTTGGTTTTAGGCAAGCGTACCTTGGATGATGGCCGTAATGAATATATGGTTGCTTCTGAAAGCGTTGCATTGGATACGCTAGGCTTTGAATTCCTGCGGGATGTCGCATCAGGTGAAGCAGTTTATATTACTGAACAAGGTCAGCTATTTACTCGTCAATGTGCTGAAAATCCTTCTCTGACTCCTTGTTTATTCGAATTTGTCTATTTGGCTCGTCCAGACTCCTTTATTGATAAAATTTCGGTTTATAACTCCCGTATACGGATGGGACATAAACTGGGGGCGAAAATTGCCCGTGAATGGGAAGATTTGCATATTGATGTGGTGATTCCAATCCCCGAAACATCTTGTGATGTCGCGCTAGAAATTGCCCGCATACTCGGTAAACCCTATCGTCAGGGATTTGTGAAAAACCGTTATGTTGGCCGGACATTTATCATGCCTGGGCAACAGGAACGCCGGAAATCAGTCCGCCGTAAACTGAATGCCAATCGCGCGGAATTCCGTGATAAGAATGTGCTATTGGTGGATGATTCTATTGTGCGTGGTACAACGTCAGAACAGATTGTTGATATGGCTCGTGAAGCGGGCGCGAAGAGAGTTTATCTTGCTTCGGCAGCACCGGAAGTGCGTTTCCCGAATGTCTATGGCATTGATATGCCCAATGCAAATGAACTGATTGCTCATGGGCGTGAAGTGGATGAAATTCGTCAACTTATTGGTGCAGATGCATTGATATTTCAGGATTTAACCGATCTGATCGACGCTGTTCGTGAAGAAAACCCGGATGTTGATGGGTTTGAGTGTTCAGTATTCAATGGTGTTTATGTTACCAAAGACGTCGACCAGACTTATCTCTATTATTTGGAGAATCTGCGTAAAGATGATGAAGTAAAACTGAATAATCAGAATGAAATCGAAAACCTGGATATCTATAATGAAGGTTGATGGCCTTCGGGTTTAAATAGCTGTTCGGTGTTTGATGAGGAAAAAATGAAAAGATTGATAGTAGGGCTTACAGGAGCAAGCGGGGCTATTTATGGCGTAAGGCTACTGCAAGTTTTACAACCAGTTGAAGGAGTAGAGACACATCTGGTTATCAGTCGTTCCGCTCGCCAGACACTGGCGCTTGAAACAGATTATAGTTTACGAGATGTGCAGGCGCTGGCTGATGTTGTGTATGACAACAGAGATATTGCCGCTGCCATCTCTTCAGGTTCATTCAAAACTTCGGGCATGGTCATTCTGCCATGCTCAATAAAAACCCTTTCAGGTATTGTTCACAGCTATACTGATGGATTAGTGACCAGAGCGGCAGATGTTGTATTAAAAGAAAGTCGTAAGCTAGTGCTTGGGGTGAGAGAAACGCCGTTGCATTTGGGGCATCTCAGGCTGATGACTCAAGCGGCGGAAATTGGCGCGGTGATTATGCCGCCTGTGCCTGCATTTTATCATCAGCCTCAACAGATTCAGGATATTATCGACCAGACGGTTAACCGCGTGCTTGATCAGTTTGATATTGAGCTGCCTCATGATTTATTTACCCGCTGGCAAGGGGCTAAAAGCGTTGAGATTTAGCATTTAGCAGGTCTTCAAATGCCTCTTTTAGCTGAAAATAGCGAAAGCCAAAACCTGCTTGCTCCAGGTTATGCGGTATGGCCTGTTGTCCGCCGAGTACCAGCGCCGAAGCTTCTCCCATCAGTAATTTCAGCACAAAAGCGGGTGTTCGAATAATGGCGGGGCGATGCAATACTTCTCCCAATGTTGCGGCAAATTGATCATTATGTACTGGATAAGGGGCGGTCATATTAAAAGGACCGCTCAAATCAGGCGTCATTAACAGGTAATAGATGCCATTCACCATATCATCAATATGAATCCAGGGCAGATACTGTTTCCCGCTTCCCATAGGGCCGCCAAGCCCAAGACGGAACAGGGGAAGAATTTTTTTCAGTGCTCCGCCGTTTTTTGCCAGTACAACACCAGTACGTAAAAGACAAACACGGGTTTTATCACTGGCTGCCTGTAATGCAAGTTGTTCCCACTGCTTACATAGCTGATGAGTAAATTCATCATGAGGCGGCTCATGCTCTGTGATGACTGTTTGATTCTGATCCCCGTAATAGCCTACCGCAGAGCCGGAAATAAAAACTTCCGGTGGTGTCTGGCTGGCATTAATCAGCTTGCTGAGTTGCTCTGTTAATGTCCAGCGACTCTGGCACAGCTTCTCTTTTTGCGTTGAAGTCCATAGCTTGTTTGCTATGGGTTCGCCAGCAAGATTGATTACGGCATCAAAATCGTTGAGATCGGTTTTATCTTTCAGGCTGGTCCAGCATTCAGCTTGATTGCTGAATAGAGAATAAACTTTTTGAGGTGAGCGGCTTAGAATAGTGATGGAATGGGATAGAGAAAGAAGTTGGCAAACCAGACGGCTACCAATCAAACCTGTTCCGCCAGTGATTAAAATACGCATAACCACTCCTATAACCTAAATTGTTGATATAATAACTGTTGTTGATATAAAAACTATAGCATATAGCAGAGATATAAGGACTGGTGGTTAAAGATATAGCTATCTGTCAGCCTGATCAAGTTTTGCGGGGAAATAGTTACCCCGCAGACAGGTATTAGGCTTTGCTATAGGCAATTTGAGTGGCGGGGCGTTGGCTGATAACGTCAAACCATTTTTTCACTGCCGGATAATCGTTCAGATCAATATTTTGACGTTCATAGGCACGAACCCACGGATAAGTTGAGATATCAGCAATACTGTATTCCTGACCGCCCAGATAGGGTGTTTTTTCCAATTGGGTATTCAGGACTTGATACAAGCGCTTTGTCTCTTCTTGGTAACGATTAATCGCGTAAGGGACTTTCTCTGGCGCGAAATGACTAAAATGGTGATTTTGTCCTAGCATTGGGCCAAAGCCGCCGACCTGCCAAAACAGCCATTGCAGGCTTTGAATACGCTCACGCATATCTTTGCTGAGTAACTTACCCGTTTTTTCTGCCAGATAAGTAAGAATGGCGCCAGATTCGAAAATGGCGATAGGTTTACCCCCATCGACTGGTTGCTGATCAACGATGGCGGGAATCTTATTATTCGGCGAAATGGCAAGAAATTCAGGTTTGAATTGATCCCCGGCGCCAATATCAATTCGGTGAATATGATAGGGAAGACCCGCTTCTTCCAGGAAGAGGGTGATTTTATGGCCGTTTGGCGTTGGAGCATAATACAGATCGATCATGGAACCTCCAGTGGAACACGTAATTGCGTCACACATTACCATTAATTTATGCAGCGTGTAAGGTATGTTGATACCCTTCCTAGCCTAAGACCAACGTGATCTTCCTGAATAGCACGACAGGAAGATCTATTAATAAAGAGGTGATCAGCTTTTCTTCTGGAGAAAAGCGTACTTATTTGGAGCTTGTTTTTATGCTGCCATCGGCGTTAACTGTTGCCCGATTTCCGCCGTACAGATCTTTCCTGAAAGTAGAGTAATCTGTGTGGACATCATCACGGCCTTCTAATTCTGCCAATATTTCTTGGCTGGATACGCTAAACCCTTTGGCATAGATAGGAGAAGAAAAGGGTTCGGTATAGAGATTCAATCCCCACTGAGGCGCTAAACCGTGGTTAGCCGCGCCTAAATTAACTTCAATCATAGAGTGGTGATTATCATCAACCAGATAACCCGTTGCCAGCCATCGAGTCAGTTCTTTCATTTCCCGATCCCCACGTTGAATTGACTGCTCTGTTGATTCGCCGTTAGTAGGTGTACCTAAAGCAAGATCATTTTTCAGGCCCGCACCCAACAACCTGGCCGCAGTAATAAAACGATCTGTGGTGCCAGAAGGCGCAGCGACAGTTGGCAAATTGTGTAGAGCGGCATCCTGAGAAAATCCGGTATTTTCTTTCACATTCCAGACAGAAAAGCCGTTACCACGTTGTACGATAATGTTTTCCTTAGCTAACTCTTGATGTGCTTTGATAGGTTCTGAACGACCAAATTGATAGTCAGTTCTGTCCAGCCGGTTGCGAGGATTTAAACTGGCAAACGCCAGCTCTCGGTTGGTCAGACGATTATCGGCCTCAAGTGAAGCGGCGGTTGCCCAGACACTATCCTTATCAGGCGCTGCTGTTCTGAAATCTCTCTGGACTTCTGTAAGGCTATTGCCGGCCAAAGCCGGGTTACTGATAACTTCTTTCCCGTCTTTCTGTTTAGTCACCTGATATAATTCGGGATTTTCAGAGGCATTAAGTTTATTTTCATTTTTAAAAGTGTAGAGATTCAATTGATCAGGTAAGGGCTTTTCCTTAGTGGAACCGCGGGCAGGTGCAAAGTTTTTACTTTCCAAGTAACCAATATCAATTATATCCTTGAATTCTGATTTCAATTCAGGTGATGAATAAATTTTCTCCAGAGTGTCCCGGAAATAAGCTGAGTTAGTGAGATCATAATAAGCAGTGGCCTTCTCCCTCAATGTTAGCGGTTCTGTATCTGCCCTATCAGGTCTCACTCCATTTTGCCGTGCTTCACTAATGATTCGAGTAAATCCACCTGCGCCAAGCTGGCCGACAATACTAAAACCGGGCTTATCTCCGGTATAGGCATTAAGCATTTTAGTAACTGCTGTTAACTCATTACCCTCCGCCAGAACAAAAAGTTTCACCAGATTGGACAAGAGAGAATCAACTGTTTTATGGGCGGCAGTGCTTTCGCTGGCTAAACGAGAAATATTAGTTTCAATTTGCTTGTTAGTTACGACGGATTTTTCATTCCAACGTGTGATAACCGAGGTTGGCGCTGTCAGTGGATTATCAATGGTATTATTTAATAATGGCTCGCAGCAATGGCTAGTTTTATCTGTTGCCGTTGGTTGATGCAATTCAGTTTGATGAATATCGATTCTGGTGTTAGCTCTCTGTATTGAAAAATCTGGCATATTTTTTCTCCGTTATTTTATTCTATTTTCTGTTGTGAACCCTTTGAATTTACAGTCTGAAAAAACGTGTCAAACAAAAATATCGTGGGCCGAAGCGGAAGTGGTGGGTTTAGTTTCTGGAAAAGGAAGTTCAGCTCTTATTTTTTGCAGGTTTCCCAGAATATTAGCCAAGTCAGTAGCATCGATTCGTTCTATATCTTGTAATAAACAGAGACGAATAGTTTGCGTTGGCTGATGTAATGCAAGCCATGCTCCTCCAAGCATATTTATATTACTGTTTAATGAGAGCCAAAATTCCGCATCACTATTAACAAACGGAGCCACTGTATGATGGAAAGTCAGCATCGATCCTGTTGAATCTACTTCTAACCACCAGGGGCCATAATCACCAATGTTCAATTGCACTGCGCCGGTGGAAAGATTCAACATAATGTTGGTTTGAGCGGCAAAATCTGTGCATAATTTTTCTAATTTGGACATCAATAAATCTCATCAAAAAAATTAACAGTAAAATATTGCCACAAATTATGTGGCAGGAGCGTGGGATCGTCTATCAAAAACAGGCAATGATATTGTAGGAATTAATCAGATAGATGGGTTCTTAGTCGGATGTCAACATACGGTGAGGGTTGGTTTTTATGAAGAATGTGGTGATAAACCTGACGGAGTAAAGCGACATGCTAATACTGAATTCGGCGATGATTTCCGAGTCCTGGTAGATTAAGGAGCTAGTTCGGACATATTGCGTAATGATTATTTTATATGATGATTATGGCAAGAATATGGAAGTGTCAGGCATTGCTATTATATAGATTATAAATTATTGACATAATATTTATGTCAATAATAAAGTGCTGATATATTATCACTTGATCTTCTTCGCTATTTTTGTTTGGGATAGATAGGCTATTTTTATTATTTGATTCATTAAGGATAAAATTTAATGATTAATCATGATAGTGAGTAAGGATAATACTTTTCTCATGTAAATCAAACTATTATTTCTTCTGCTTTGTGGTGATAATAACTTCATATCAGGATAATGAGTTTTTGGTTTTTATTTTTTGTGGATTTAGTATTTGTGAAATTAAATAAATCAATGATCTGCATTGTTATTTGGTTGCCATTTTTTACCTTGTGTTTTTCATAATGATATTCGTTTTGCATTTATTGAATTTTATTACAATTACAGACTTGAGTGAATGAATTTTCTCTCCCACTATTATTGATGTATCGACCTAATAATAAGTGTCGAATTAATATTCCAGAATAAAAAGAGGGAGATAATAATTATGAGCGAATTATGCCCAGGTGACATTATTGATAGCCAAAAAACTACAGAAAATTGGGTGGAGTTCCAATTAGTTGATGAACAAGGTAATCCATTAGTGAATATGCCTTATCGTCTGATAAGTAGCGGGAGGTTTCGAGATGAACGCAAAGGTGTGACTAATAATCAAGGATTGCTTAGGGAAGAAAACTTATCACCTGATGCGGTGACGTTATATATCAGCGCTCAGCCATTAGCTGATGAAATGGAACAACGTCCATTACGGGAAAAACGCAGTATTAGGGCGTCAGTTGTCAAACCCAAAGCGGAAACGGAAGGTCATCAACACCATTATGTGACGATTGGACAGATAAGTGATGGCTTGCCTGTCATTGATAAATGGATAGAAGAGAAACCGCCACGCTATCATTTCCCGGATTCGGTACCGAAAGGTTTTCGTGTTCTCTCAACAAACTGCCGGTATGTTTTGGAAGTATGTCCATTTCGCGCATGGGTACTATTGTTACATCATCAGAAAGATTATTCCTTGGTGAATGCTTATAATTTGGCACTAATGGGATTACTGTCATATTTTGATGATAATGTCGATATAGCTGGTTCTATTACTCATTTTTTTAACCGACAGATGCTGGATATATCTCAATTGCCTGGTAAGGTGGAAAAAATAGCGCGTACTCCCATTGTTTATGATGTGCCATTTAGTGAACGTTACACTGATGTTGTATTTATTGATTCAAAAGCAGGTGAAAGCGGGATAGGAGATACGGAATTATTTTATGCAGCTAACCAACAGGATATTATTATCAGTTGGAGGGGGACGGCGAGTGTTGATGACGCCATTACTGATATTATGTATCAACCATTGAAATTGGGTTGTGAACCAGATGGGGTATGCAGTGGTTTTATTAATAATGGTAAAGTTCATAGGGGATTTTGGGAGGCATTTAATCTTATTGGTCAGTTAAAAGTTCCCGGTTCTGATGAAAATATGTTTGATAAAATTATTAATTTAGCTAAAAACCGAAACGTATTTGTTTGTGGACATAGTTTAGGTGGCGCTTTAGGGTTATTGCATAGTGCCCAACTGAAAGAATATCATCCTTGCTTGTATAGCTATGGGATGCCTCGGACATTAACCCGCAGCGCGGTACAAGAATTGGAAAATATGACACATTACCGTCATGTGAATGAAAATGATTTGGTTCCCTCTATGCCCCCGGAAAAAGATTTGGATAACTGGCTTTATAATTATTGGGGACCATTGGGTTATCTATTTAGTGCTATTGAATTGTTGGGTTTGACGAAAGGTCAGGAGGTTTTTTTACATCATGGAGAAATAGTTCATTTTTATAAGGCTGATCTTATTATTGAGAATTTAAAAAAGGATGATTCAAGCAACTTTATACGGCTTACAGAGGTATTGCCTGTCATGGCAAAATTGTATTTGATTCCGTCACTGAATCATGAAACTGAAGATAATATGAAGATGGCATCGGAGATTCAAAAGGAATTTTTTAAACATATAAGTAGTGCTGATAGGGATAAGTGGTTCCCACGTAATGCAAATCCGACCTTAAAATATGCTTTAGGTGTCCCTGATCACCGTATGCTAAACTATATTCATTACATTGGTGATAGAATTGCAGAATTGTTTTCTCCCGATAAATATTATTTTTATCAAGAACAGAAACAATTATTTGAAAAAACAATGAATGAAAGGAATGATATTATTCCTGATATTCGGCAACGCAATACGCTGTTTTTGAATATGGATAACCAATTAGAGCTAGCACTTATTGATACTCTGCAAGATCAACGTGGTATTTTGGCTTTAACACGTTATAGCAATATTGCTACGCGGATTGAGAAAGAATTATGATGAAACAGAGGTCAATAAATTAAATATTAAGATTAATGAATTGATATTTATACCCTATGGATTTCAAGATGCATCGCGACGGCAAGGGAGCGAATCCCCGGGAGCATAGAAAACTATGTGACCGGGGTGAGTGAGTGCAGCCAACAAAGAGGCAACTTGAAAGATGACGGGTATATAACCGAATAATAGAACGCTAGGAAATAATGCCGCCATAATGAATAATATGGACGGACGACGGTTTGAATTTCTCTTTTCTAATTTTCAGGGTTGATAAGATGAAGCTGTCAACCCTGTTATCATTACCAGTAAAAACCTTATCAGACTACAGTTTCTTTACAGTTCTATTTCAAGTTTAGCGAAAAGGTTGCATGAGCCGTCTGAAACGAATAACTTCGTAGGGTCCCTATCGATTTGGTTGTTTTGAGTAGAATAAACATTTTGTAGATTTACAAGTTCTTGCTAATAAAAAAGGTTTTTGAAGATGGAACAAGAGAATGTAGTGAGTGTTGAGTGGATCGATATCGTTAATGAAAATAATGAAGTCATTGCTCAGGCTACGCGTCGACAAATGCGTGCCCAACGTTTACGACACCGTGCGACTTATATCGTTGTTCACAACGGCATGGGAAAGATTTTGGTTCAACATCGTACAATAACTAAAGATTTTTATCCGGGAAAGCTGGACGCGACCGCAGGCGGTGTTGTGATGGCGGGTGAAAATATGTTGGATTCTGCCCGGCGTGAAGCAGAAGAAGAGTTAGGTATTGCCGGTGTACCTTTTGCAGAACATGGTAGTTTTTATTATGAAGCAGAAGATTGCCGTATTTGTGGCGCATTATTCAGTTGCATCAGTCATGGTCCGTTTGCTTTACAGGAAGCGGAAATTGATGATGTGTGCTGGTTGACGCCGGAGGAGATAACCGCTCGCTGTGATGAATTCACCCCTGATTCGCTGAAAGCGCTTTCTCTGTGGCTGACACGTAATAACGATTTTGATGCAATTATTGTCAATAGAAAAAAATGAGAATAGTCCAAAAAGAATTTCCAATTAATCTGAGTAAAAATTAATGAGGTTGTACATTCTTATTGATGAAATGCGGGAGGATGGCTGGCGGCCATCCTCCAATACGACCGTACCGTTCTTTCGAGGTTTTGAGCGAACTGTTAATAACGTGCTGTAAGATATATGTCTGGTGATACAAGCCTCTATTTAAGCGGCAAGTAAATATCCGTCAGTAATTTGTGTGTAGCGACTTCATGCACAAAATTAAAGTAATGAAAGTACAGTGGGAAATCGCGTAGTTCTTCTCCGCTGGCAGGGAGCCAGTCGCGATACAAATATCGCGCACTCTCTGATAAAGAATCATGTGAGCCATAATGGCGAGCTACGGCGCAACGTCCACCGGGTATGACGCCGTTAGTCACTCCGAACAGATTGTCCTCTTGGATTGGCGCCTCGACTGTGCCGCAAATATCAAAGCGGAAATCTTCTCCTTTTATCGTTGCCGGATCGTGTGGCGCGATACCGTAGGTTTGACTGCTGGTAACAGGTGACAGTCCTGTGGTTTTGCGCCATTCGATAAAACGTGCGGCGGTTGCATTGACCAATTCGGGTTGACCGTGATGGAGCAATATAGCAACAAGTGTTTCTGGAAAATTAACAATTTTTACATTCATGGTTTGTCTCCTGATATGTTTTTGTTCAGGAATACATTGGTGCCAATTTATCCAAGCCGGTTGTTTTCGGAATTGGCTTGGTGTCAGACCAAATGACTGCTTGAAGGCTCGGCTGAACGATTTTGGGTTTTGAAAACCTGCATCCAACGCAATATCGATGATTTTTTCTAACGGATTGAATGCCAGACGGTAGGAAGCACGTTTTAATCGCATTAATTGGAGATAGCGTCCTACAGGTATACCGCAGTAATTGGCAAACTGCCTATGAAAGTGATAACGCGAAAAATTCGCTACCTCACTCAGTTGTTCCAATGTGAGCGGCTCATCCAAATGGCGCTCAATATAATTAAATACCTGATTGAATCGTTTGACGTAGGCGTCAGTTTTATCATTGTGCATTGCATCCTCCAATTAGAGAGCACTATGCCTGAACATAAGAGACATTGCCTGACTGATATTGCTGACTTTTGCGTTAAGCCGGTGTGGAAAACGTTATTTCAAATGAAATTCTAATCGTATAAGTAAGGAAATAACAGCACATAGCAGGGCAATGAATTTAAAGCGTATTAGGTAGTAAAAGAGTATGAAGATTTTAAGCCTCTTGATTTTGTTAATGAAAATAACCGGGTTCTTTAGGGATGAGAAACTCTATGGGGATATAATTGTTATTATTGAAGAATAGATAGTGTTTAAAAAATTAGGTTTGAATAATGGTTAGTATTTAGAAGATAGAATATCTGGGGAAGAAAAGACTATTTATTGTTCTATTATTGTGATTTAATGGATTTGGTTTGATTTGATAGAAGTCGTAAAGATATTGTATGGCCCAGATAATCTGGGTATCCGCTATGATATACCCTATGGATTTCAAGTTGCATCGCGACGGCAAGGGAACGAACCCCCGAGAGCATAGATAACTATGTGACCGGGGTGAGTGAGTGCAGCCAACAAAGAGGCAGCTTGAAAGATAACGGGTATAAAAGCATTTCTCGATATTAGCGTGCTTTAATAGGTATTATCAGGAATTAGGATCATGTGGGACCAAATCATAGCTATCTGATTCAGCCGTGGATGAGGACCTTTTTATATAACGGTTATCCATTGGAGTTTAGAATCAGCATTCTAAGGTTAAGGGCTTACAATGTTCTTTTGGACAGGATCATGGAATGGTTATCACATTGTTTGGGGATCGGTATGAGTCAAAATTAACGAGTTATAGAGGTTTAACATGGCGTTTTCATCAAGACAGAGTTTGCATTATTTAGAGCTCAAAATTAAAGAATTACATGAGATATCATCCAAGCTTAATTTTAGATATCTTTCTGATGCTAGAAGCGGAAGTCGTTTCCTTTTTGAAATAAATGAACTCATCAGAAGTGTTAATCATGAGATAGGTACAAATTGTTTGTCTGTTGATGGTGGTATTGCAATCTTGCAAGATGAAATAGATAACCTGAAGAGACAGGAATTTGACTTGTTAATGAATGATAGCCAGATATATATGATTGTTCAAAAAGAAAAAAAAGAAGAAGAGGATGAAAAAACCAATTTAACTTTGAAACGAATTGGTTTTGTTAGCGGTGGTTCTCAGATTTTTGCCGGTCTTGGCGTATGTGTGGCCTCTCTTGGCGCCGCTTGTGCCGGTTTTGGTGTACCTCTACTGATACAGGGAGGAAATAATGTTTATGAGAATGGGTATTACCTGTTATTAAGGAAAGAGGTTTCAGGTCCGGTAAGAGATGTTTATCGTGATGCAGCTAAAACGCTTGGTTATAGTGAAACTGATGGTGATAGAGTTTACGGTTATGTAGATCTGGCGTTGTCTGGGTACGGAATGGCAAGATCTGTTGTGAGGCCCGGAACTTTTCGTTTATTTCGGTATATAAAAACTGATTACATTAGGGGATGGCAGGTGATGGGGAGGATACCTTTGATTGCTGAACTTATTGGTGATATGGTGACAGGTCTCAGTATTTATTCGATTTCTGAAGGTGAGAAACATGAATGATGATGTGACATTATCCTATTACAATGTCTTTTTTGTAATTATTTATTACGTAATGTCTATTTTGGTGCTTATTGTACTGTTTAAGATGAGTGAATATGTCAGGGGCTATATTAGAGAGGTGATTTTTACTGTTATTATTGTGGTTATTGGTGCTATTCAATATGGTATTTTTGTAAATGGTGGTGTTCTGGTATATATATTCCCACATTATTTTAGCATTGACGATTATGATTCAATTAGATATGGTGCGAATTTTCTTTTATTTTTATATCCTTGTCTTCTTATTATGGATAGACCCTATAGTAAAGAAAAGGAAAGCAGAGATAATGGTGAAAAAGATGAGTGATGGTATAACGTTATCCAATTATAATATCTTTTTTGTAATTATTTATTACGCAATGTCTATTTTGGTGCTTATTGTACTGTTTAAGTTGAGGGAATATGTAAGGGGTCATATTCGAACGGTGCTTTTTACTGTTATTTTTGTGGTTGTTAATACTGTTCAGCATAATATTGCTGTAAATGGTGGTGTACTGGTATATGTATTTCCACATTATTTTAGTATTTATGATTATAGATCAATCCGGTTTGGTGCTTTGTTTTTTGCAATTGCATATTCTTGTCTTCTTACTATGAATAAATCTGATAGTGAAGAAAAAGAAAAAGAAAAAGAAAAAGAAAAAGAAAATAATTGATATTTATTTAATGGATTATAGAGTGAAATTTATTTTGAAGTTTGTTTTGAGGTTTATCTATACCTTATGGATTTCAAGATGCATCGCGACGGCAAGGGAGTGAATCCCCGGGAGCATAGATAACTATGTGACTGGGGTGAACGAGTGCAGCCAACAAAGAGGCAACTTGAAAGATGACGGGTATAAATACCTCCCGTTTGGGAGGTGGTATCTTATTGAGAGTTAATATACCGTATCTTCCCATATACTATAACCGCCGGTCCCTGCGATAATATGGTTCCACGTTATACTTTTATATATTAACGATAGCGTTTCTTGAGGTTGCTGGTCATTATTTTCTAAAGAGTTAGGATGGAGTACACTGTATTCCAATATTTGAGCTCCGATTAGCTTTAAATTAAAATATAATTCTAATCCTCCATTTAAACTTGTCCGATAATGGTTAATAAAACAATCCATTACTTCATTATTGGAAATTGCAACACCTAACAGAGGTGTTGATTTATCAATGGGTTTTCTAATTATCACCGGTTGATGTTTAACGTTTTTCTTACGTAACATTGAGTGGCTCAAACCGTAAACCAGAATTTCATCTTGATGGTTAACTTGGTATTTATTACCAATCGAGTCAATTGATGAACAACCCGCAGAGATGAGTCCCTGATTTTTCCCTTTTATCGTCAAATAGATTAAGTCAGCCAAAATATATTTACTCCTATGTCATTGGTATGAATGATGTAGATAAGAAAGTAGTTTGGTTTTCAGACTCATCTCTCTTTCTTCTAACTTTCGTCATGCTGCCAAGAAGGTAAAACATAAGTATGCTTGCCTGTTTAGAAAGCATATTTAAAAATATTCCAAGTTAGTATCAAAGAGAAGAATGCTAATCAAGGTTCTTTCCATTCCTCAAAAATAGCGCAATTCGATCAAAAGTCAACCTTTTTGGTTGGTTTTAAAACAATTGTTTGTTGGCGATATCGGTATTATTAACACGACATTCAGTAATGCAGATTGTGACTTTGAGAGATTCTGTTGGGAATTATTGTTGGTTGATTTTATTAATAGACAGGAAGAATGCAGCGTTATTCTTGGAAGATAAAGTTTGTTGTAAGCATTCTGTAAGTCAATAAATTCATTTTGCAAACGGCAATATATAGCTGCTTTATAATGATTCATCAGGACTAATAACTGCACTATAGGCGAGTGTTTAATTAATATGTATGTATATTCAGAGTAAACGGTAACTAAAAAGTGTAGGAGCGGATTGCTCGCTAGACGCTGATAGGTTGTTGTCTACAACCAACAAAATGTTGGTTGTATCCAAATATAGATCTATACTTAGAGCTGAATTTGGAACTATATATGGCAGTGTAAAGTGGAGGTATTCTATATGTTACAGAAGGTTATGTGTGGTTACACCATACCGATAAGCAAGTTTAAATCCAATCCTAGCGCGGCCTTGGCGGAAGCCCAAGGAGATGCTATTGCTGTCTCATCAAACAATCAGATCCAGTTTTATGCTGTGCCTGCACATATGTATGAAGAGATTATTAATTTTGTTGAGTTTGCTCAACGGGGGACAACTGAGTTAAAAAACATTCCTGCTAATTTTACTGGTGAAGGTTTGGATATGAATCAGATTGCTACTGAGATGGCAACGAAGCTTAAACACGGCTCCACTGGAGATTACGAAGAATGGTCATAAAAAACATACAAATTTCTTCAAAGAAGGGGCAAGGCAAGCCATTAGTGATTTGCGAGTTTGATGAACAAGGAGTGCTTTCAGCTACCGGCAATTTTCACCTTAATGAAAGTGAGATGAAAAAAGTTGCAGATAAAATGGCGGAATTGCTGATCAAGAAAAAGGGAAATTAACGGTGGTAAGAATATTCACATACAGCAATTTGAAAGATGCTTTGGGTGAACAAAAAACCAAAGCCTTGGTTGATGACTTCAAAGCCTACAAAGAAGGAAAAGGTTTGCCCATTACCTTTGGTCGGGATGTTCCCTATAAGTTCACGAATAACCGTTCTTACCTTGAGTTGCAACACTTGCATTACAGAGAAAGTGGTTTTTCACTCAAGCTGGTGCAATTTAGACGAACGAGCGGTTATGTTCTAGTTTACTGTTCTGGGTTCTTTGACCGAAGTACCTATTTGTTAATTGCGATTATTAAGCACTGGAATCACAATGAATCTAATGACATAGTGGGAACTGACAGAGACATTGGATTAATGGACGAGCTTGAAAAGATTGCCGAACGCTTCAGGGAAAAATTTTAATTTTGTTGATCTTCAATCTTTATATGAATTTATTGTTGATTGATTTTACTGATATACCTAATGGACGCAATGTTGTTCTTGGTTGTGAAATATTAAGAGTGATACGAGAACAAAACCCCCAAGCAGAATATTCTGTCCTGGGTAATTTAGTGATTTAAACGAAGTTGTATTTTCTCGTTATATTGAAGCGTTTTATACCCTATGGATTTCAAGATGCATCGCGACGGCAAGGGAGCGAATCCCCGGCAGCATAGATAACTATGTGACCGGGGTGAGTGAGTGCAGCCAACAAAGAGACAGCTTGAAAGATGACGGGTATATTTATTTTATTTCCGGCATCACACCAACAAACGATCTCTTC
The DNA here is from genome assembly GCF_000612035.1 of Photorhabdus aegyptia. Classification (NCBI taxonomy): domain Bacteria; kingdom Pseudomonadati; phylum Pseudomonadota; class Gammaproteobacteria; order Enterobacterales; family Morganellaceae; genus Photorhabdus; species Photorhabdus aegyptia. The sequence continues at coordinate 49,452 of NZ_JFGV01000029.1, forward strand.
TTCCTGGGTTCAGACATCAGAGATTCGAGTTGTTCAACACATTTCAGATAATGAGGGGTTTGCTTGTGTATGTTAGCCGCTTTTTCATCAACATAGGCTTCATAAATATAAAAGCGGGTAGGGATATTTTCATCCCGTAATACATCAAAACGTAAATTGCCCGCTTCTTTAATTGATCCCAGATGATTAAGGCGAAAAACTTCAATAAATTCGTCTAATTTGTCTTGCTTAACATTAATTTCAACCAAAGTTACGTGCATCTTATATTCTCCTTATTGTTTTTCACTTAAAAATAACTCGTAAGCTTTGCTGGCATTCTCATTCTGGTGTACGACTGCTTGAACCGCTTTTAACATGGCAACCGGTGCTTCGGATTGGAAAATATTACGTCCCATATCAACACCGGCAGCCCCTTGATCAATAGCCTGGTAACACATTTCCAGAGCCTCTTTTTCTGGTAACTTTTTACCACCGGCAATCACAATAGGAACTGGACATCCGCTGGCAATACGCTCAAAGCCAGTATCGACATAGTAAGTTTTAATGATTTGTGCGCCCATTTCGGCCGCAATGCGCGTCGCCAGAGAAAAATAACGTTGATCCCGAACCATGTCTTTCCCAACGCCGGTGACTGCCATTGTTGGCATACCGTAACGCATTCCCTGATCGACTAATTTGATAATGTTCTTAATTGATTGATGCTCATATTCAGAGCCGATATAGACCTGAGCGGCTACTGCACAGACATTCAGGCGTAAAGCATCTTCCATCGCAACCGCGACTGCCTCATTAGACAGCTCCGTCAGAATCGAGTTGGCGCCAGAGGCCCGCAAGACCACGGGTTTGTTGGTTGCGGGTGGAACCTGACTACGCAGAATACCGCGGGTACACATCAAGACATCGGTATGGGGAAACAGCGGAGCAATATTGATATCAATGCGTTCAAGCCCGGTTGTTGGCCCCTGAAAATAGCCGTGGTCGAAAGCCAGCATAACCGTTCGATTGGTTTTAGGATTAAAAATGCGTGAAAGTCGTGATTGCATTCCCCAATCCAGTGCGCCACAGCCTTTCAGTTCAAACAGGCTGTTCTTCTGTGGGATATCAATACCAAAATCTTTACCATCTTTAATATCATCTAAATCTGCCATTTTTCTTCTCCTAACTCACTGACATTGGGCCAGCAACCATGCATGGCAGAGATTGCTGGGCCGTAGTATTAGAAATCGTATTGATTGATATTGTCTTTGGTGAAAATGACCCGTTCAGGCAGAACAACAATACCGTTTCCTTTGGCTTCATAGCGGTAGCCCTGAACGCGGTTTGGTACTACTTCAACAATGCCAATATCGGGAATATCTAGTTTATCGCCGACATTTAAATCACCTTTTTTGAGTAATTCATTGGCGACATAAATTGATATTTTGCCTTGGTTGACCACATCCCAGAGTCCGAATTGCTTGACGGTTCCGCGTTCAACATAAGGACGCATGACATTGGGGGTGCTGAAACCGACGATCGCAACATCTTGTCGTTTCAGATTTTCTGCCGCTTGCGCCGCGGCTGGCAGGGCGTTAGCATCCGGGGCAATAATGGCGTCTAGATCACTCCAGGCTTTTAAGATCCCTTCTGCGGTTTGTAAGGATTTGGTGGCATCGTTATAACCAAACTGAGTGGTAACAATCTCCCAACCGGGATGTTCTGCGGCAATTTTATTTTTGGCTTCTTTTACCCATTGATTCTGGTCAGTTACCGTTGGGCTGGAGTAGAAAAACGCGATCTTGGCTTGCTTTTTTTGCACCTGATTAGCCGCCATATCCACCAGCATTCCGCCCAATTGGGTTGGCGTTCCTTGGTTAATATAGATAGAACGGCATTCCGGCGAAGTGTCTGAATCCCAGGTTAGAATTTTCACCCCCCGTTGCATGGCTCGTTTCAACGCGGGGCATAGGCCATCCGGTGAAACCGCCGAGACCACAATAGCGTCATAGCCTTGGTTCACGAAGTTGTTGATAAGCTGAACTTGCCCGGCAACACTGGGTTCTGTCGGTCCATCATAGGTAACATTGACACCCAGGGCTTTCCCGGCGGCTACCGCGCCTTGGCCGCCACTGGTAAAAAAGCCGACACCGACCAGTTTAGGGATGAAAGCGATTCTTTCGGCGGCGTGTACCCAAGAGGCGCAAGCCAGACTTAATAGGCTAATTAGAGCCAGTTTTTTCAGGATTAATGTTTTCATTACTCTCTCCATATTGTTGGGTTTCAGAGGGACTGTAATGTCATAAAATTCAACCTGTCGATTTAGGAAGACAACCTCTGATTTCGCCATCGCTGTATCCAGTCACGGATTTGGTGGTGGTGCAGGCTGATGGAACGTCCTACCACGGCAATGATCAACAGGGCGCCGGCGAGGGCGCTGGATACCTGATTGGGAACGCCGGCCATCTGTAATCCCTGTTGTAAATAACCAATTAATAATATAGCCAGCGCGGTGCCGATGATTGAACCTGAACCACCGTAAATATTGGCTCCGCCCAATACTACCGCGGTGATTGCCGGCATCAGAAATGACGCGCCAAGGTCAGAGCGAGCTGATCCAAAATAGGAAACTAATACAATGGCGGCGATAGCAGAAGCTATGCCGGTCAGGGTATAGAGAAGATACAGTGTTCGGGCAATGGGAATTGCCGCGTAACGGGCAACCTTACTGCTTTGCCCAATTAGAAAAATATTGCGTCCACTGTGGGTACGATGCATGAACAGCCAGCAAATAAGGAGGCAGAGTAAAAACAGCACTAATGGCATAGGTAGGCCAAACACAGTCAAATTAGCGAAATCAGTCAATGCTTGTGGAAAGCCGCCAATGCCTTCGTAACCGGTTGCACCCGAGATGCCGGAAAGCAGTAGGGCGCTGCCGCCGAACAGATATAGGGTACCGAGTGTGATAACCAGCGGGTTAATGCCGGTATATAAAATCAGCGCGGCATTGATTATTCCACATATTGCACCGACCAGTAGCGTTAAAGGAATGGCGGCGGCCATTGGAATACCGACCTGATTCATCACTCCGAGCGATATCGCGCATAAACCAATAGTTGAGCCGAATGAAATATCGATACCGCCACTCACAATAACCATAGTCAGCGGCAAGGCCACAATCCCGATGCAAATAAAATCACTGGTACTCAGCAACAATATATTAATATCCAGCATGCGCGGGTTTGCTATGCCAAACAGCAGAATTTCAATAATCAGTAATGCGGCTAGGGCGAATTCCCAACCATAACGTTGACCGATACTCATTATGTCACCTGATTACTTTTGTCATTTTTGAGGAAACGGGCATATTTTTGTTGGCGGATATTTTTTTCGATGGCACAACGAAGGCGTCCATCAAAAATCAATACCGCCAGCAGAACAAATCCGGCAATAAAATCATTCCACCAGGCAGGGAGTTTTAGCAGTACTAATCCGCTGTTTATCTGCGTCAGGAAAAATGCGCCTAAAATAGCGCCGATTACTGTACCGGTGCCGCCAAGCAGACTGATGCCGCCTAGCACACAAGCTGCGATAGCTCTCATTTCCAACCCATTACCGGTCTGATTTGGGATAAAACCAATCTGGGAGGCAAAAACAATCCCGGCCAGCGCGGCCATCACGCCATTTACGGAAAAGGCGATAATTTGAATGCTATCTGTACGAACGCCCAATTGACGAGCGCCTTGCAGGTTGTCTCCTGTGGCGTAAAAGCTCCGGCCAAATGGGGTTTTTGCTAGTATCCACGCCATTGCTAATATCAAGATCATTAACAGCCAGCCGATAGGTGAGATATTGAGCCATAAAGGTGCGGAAAGGCGCTTTAATTCGTCCGGTAAGCCTTCAATCCATTTACCGTCAGTCAGCAATAACATCAGGCCACGGTAAAGCCCCAGCGTGCCGAGAGTGGCAACAATCGCGGGAATTTTCAGCCAGGCGACCAGTACGCCATTGATGAATCCGGCACCCATACCGAGTAGAAGAGTCAACAGGCAGGAAACGGGCAGGCTAAAACCGGCATTCAATGACATTCCCATCATGACCGCGCATAAGCCGACAATGGAGCCGACAGAGACATCAATATTGCGAGTCAGCATGACCAATGTCGCCCCCATTGCAAGCAAGATAAGGATCTGCGCACTACTGAAAACGAGGGTGACAGTTTGTAAGTTAAAGTACTGGTGGTCGATGAGACTAAGTAAGCCAAATAGACAGAGAATGGCAATTAATGCGGTAATTTCTCGATTATTCTGGATAAGTTTCAACATGATGCCGCCTGTTGTGATTTATGTTCGCCGAAAGCGATGTGCATAATGGTATCAATATCCATTTGTTGCTTAGTTAATTCGCCGTTGATTTCTCCCTGATTCATAACTAACACCCGATCAGCCATCTGAACCACCTCATCCAGATCCGATGAAATAAAAATAATCGCCACTTGTTGTTGGGCGATATGGCGAATCAGTTGGTAAATATCATTGCGTGCCGCGACATCCACACCACGTGTAGGTTCATCAATAATAAGAACGGCGGGGTGAGCTTCCAGACATTTAGCAATCAGCACTTTCTGTTGATTACCGCCGGACAGCGTTTTGATCGGCTGGTTGATATGGCTGAATTTGATATTCAGGATTTGGCAATAGCGCTCAAGTACCGCGGTGTCATAGGCGGGACGTATCCAGAATGTATCGCGATTGTGGGTTAGTGAACAGATATTCCAGCCGAGTGATGAATCCAGAAATAGTCCTGATGACTGCCGATCTTCCGGCAAATAAACCAAACCCTGAGCCAGACGTTGAGCGGTTGTTAGCTCATTAATAGCGTGTTGTTTTAACTTGACTTCACCGGATATCGCAGGGCGCAGGCCATAAAGTGTTTCAGCCAGTTCTGTACGACCTGCGCCAACAACCCCGGCCAAGCCAAGAATTTCACCCGGTTTCACTGAGAAAGTGATATTACTGAAACCCTCGCCGCTCAGTTTTGTGACTGTCAGTATTGGTTGATCGGGTGCTGTTTGGCGCCGGTTATTGCCGAGATCCAGGCTCAATTTTGGGGCGCCATTTAATGGCTGATTTTTCGTGATTGGTGTAATGGCCTGAATAATGTCATCGGTTGTGTAATCGTGGATTTTGCCACTTAAAGCAATACTACCATCACGCATGACACTGACCTGATCCGCTAATTGGTAAATTTCAGGGATTTTGTGAGAAATAAAAATGATGCCGACCCCTTGCTGTTGTAACTCGCGGAGCTGGGCAAATAGGCGTTCGGTTTCTGCTGGTGTCAGGGAAGCGGTAGGTTCATCAAGGATTAAGATTTTCGAATTACGCATCAGGCCGCGCATAATTTCTACCAGTTGCTGATCGGCGACATTAAGGCTGCTAGCACTGACATGCAGATCTAATTGACAGCCAAGTAATGCCAGTAGCTGTTTCATTTTAGACTTATCTACCTGATGCTTTGGCAAACGAAACAGAATGTTTTCTTGTACAGACAAATTCGGAAATAGCAATGGTTCTTGTGGTATCAGATAAATACCGAATTGATGGGCTTTAGTGGGATTAAGGTGGCTAACATGATCACCGCTAATCTTGAGAGTGCCTTTATCTGGTTGTTCGATACCGGCAATAATCTTCATCAGTGTTGATTTGCCCGCGCCATTACCCCCTAACAGAGCATGTATCTGCCCCGGGAGCAGAGTAAAATCAATATGTTTCAGTACCATTACGCCGGAAAACTGCTTACTGATGCCACTGACTTCTAATAGTGGTGGTACTGCGGTGTTGTTATGTAACATCGCGGCATCCTCTTAACATACAGGTGCGGAGGCAGACAAAATGAACATTTATATATTTAAAAAACAATTGTTCAACATGGTAGCTGTTAAATTATGATATTGGCAATATTTAGATCACATTTTGTGAAAAATTTGCATATTCATTGAATTATGTTCAAATTTTTGCGGTAAGACTCTGGCGTGTTATACGTTTTAATGGTTATCTGTTGAGTGCGGATAAAAAGAAAGTGGTTATGTCGATAAAATCAGTGAAAGAAAAGTCAGCTAAAGAGAAAAATGAGGACACCTATCCGGGTAATAGCATGAGTGAAGAAGAGCTGCTTGCGCGTATTGCATGGTTTTACTATCACGATGGCCTGACACAAGGCGACATCGGCGATTTGCTTGGTTTGAGCCGGTTAAAAGTTTCCAGATTACTGGAGAAAGGGCGGCAATCAGGTGTCATTCGGGTACAAATTAACTCTCGTTATGAGGGGTGTCTGGAGCTGGAAGATACCCTGCAAAAACATTTCTCTTTGAAACAGGTGCGTGTTTTACCTGCGCTGGCGAATATGAATCTTAATGCCAGATTGGGGGTTGGCGCGGCACATTTGCTGATGGCATTGATTGAACCGCAGCAATTATTGGCAGTGGGATTTGGTGAAACCACCATGTGCACATTGCAACATTTAAGTGGCTTTATCTCATCACAACAAATCAGGTTAGTCACACTATCCGGTGGCGTCGGTCCTTATATGACCGGTATTGGTCAACTGGATGCAGCTTGTTCAATCAGTATTATCCCCGCTCCATTACGTGCTTCCACGGCTCAGGTTGCTGAAACATTCCGTCAGGAAAGCAGTGTCCGAGATGTTTTGCTGGCGGCTTGCGCGGCTGATATTGCTATCGTTGGCATTGGCGCGGTTAATCAGCAACAGCAGGCGACAATTATGCGTTCTGGTTATATCAGTGGCGGTGAACAGCTAATGTTTGGCCGCAAAGGCGCTGTGGGCGATATCCTTGGCTATTTTATGCGTGCTGATGGTGAACTGGTGGAGGATATGCAGATTCATCAGGAACTGATAGGTATCTCCATGCCAGAACTAAAAACCATCCCGACAGTGATTGGCGTCGCGGGAGGGGAAGAGAAAGCGGAAGCCATTATTGCTGCGTTGCATGGTCAATATATCAATGGACTGGTGACGGAAGAACAGACTGCCAAAGCAATGCTGAATTTGCTGCGTTGAACCCTGTATTGACTCTATCCGTGAAATAAGCAGAAAAAATTTGAGGTAAAGCTATAAGTTTAAAAAGTAATAGTTCAAAAAGTAATTAAACTGAGGATAGCATCATGAATCAACGCCGTAGTGCTAATCCATCAGGAAAATATCTGATGGCGCTTGATGCAGGAACAGGGAGTGTTCGTGCAGTGATATTTGATCTTGAAGGGAATCAGATCGCCGCAGGACAGGCTGAATGGATACATCAGCCTGTGCCTGATGTACCGGGCTCAATGGAGTTTGATTTAGCGACGAACTGGCAACTTACATGCCAATGTATCCGCCAGGCGCTGAAAACCGCAGAATTGCCCGCCAGTGCTATTCAGGGGGTGGCATCCTGTTCCATGCGGGAAGGCATTGTGCTTTATAACCGCAATGGTGAGCCGATCTGGGCTTGCGCGAATGTGGATGCGCGTTCCAGCCATGAAGTGAGTGAATTGAAGGCGCTGTATGACAGCACTTTTGAATATGATGTTTATCAGTGTTCAGGGCAAACATTAGCCTTGGGTGCAATGCCTCGTCTGTTATGGTTGGCTCATCATCGTCCTGATATCTATCGTCAGGCAGCGGCTTTAACCATGATTAGCGACTGGCTGGCAAATATGCTCAGTGGCGAGTTGGCTGTCGATCCCTCCAATGCCGGTACGACAGGTATGCTGGATCTGGCAAGCCGTGATTGGCGTCCTGACCTCCTTGAGATGGCAGGATTGCGCTCTGATATTCTTTCGCCGGTAAAAGAGACCGGAACCTTGTTAGGTTACGTCACTGAGAAAGCCGCTGCTCAATGTGGATTGAATGTTGGCACACCGGTCATTATGGGCGGTGGCGATGTGCAGCTCGGTTGCCTTGGTTTAGGTGTTGTCAAGCCAGCTCAGACCGCCGTGATTGGCGGCACATTTTGGCAGCAGGTGGTCAATCTGCCGGAACCGGTCACTGACCCAAATATGAATACACGGATAAATCCTCATGTTATTCCCGGCATGGTTCAGGCGGAGTCTATTAGTTTCTTTACTGGCTTAACCATGCGTTGGTTTAGGGATGCATTTTGCGCGGAAGAAAAGCTGTTGGCGGAGCGTCTTGGTGTTGATACTTATAGCTTACTGGAAGATATGGCGGCCAGAGTCCCGGCAGGCGCTTACGGTATCATGCCAATTTTCTCTGATGTGATGCGATTTAAAGCTTGGTATCACGCTGCGCCTTCCTTTATTAACCTTTCCATTGATCCTGAAAAATGTAATAAAGCGACTCTATTTCGTGCGTTGGAAGAGAACGCAGCGATTGTCTCGGCCTGTAACTTGGATCTGATTTCTGCTTTTTCCGCAGTGAAACCGGATTCACTGGTATTCGCTGGTGGTGGTTCAAAAGGAAAATTATGGAGCCAGATTTTATCTGATGTGACAGGATTACCGGTTCGGGTGCCGATGGTTAAAGAATCAACCGCTTTGGGATGTGCCATTGCCGCTGGAGTGGGAGTGGGGCTTTATGATGCAATGGGGACGACAGGGGAAAAACTGGTGCGTTGGCAGCATGAATATCAGCCAAATCCTGAACATTATGAAGTGTATCAAAAGGCTAAACAGGACTGGCAGGCGATATATGCCGATCAATTAACGTTGGTCGATCATGGTTTGACAACTTCATTATGGAAGGCGCCGGGATTATAGCTTGCAATGGTTAAGCTGCCGTATTGCTAGGTGCGCTTGTGCTGATAGGCGACTTGTGCACCAAGTATTCCTTTAATACCTGAAATTGTGTGATGTTGTGGTAGTGGCCATCTAACCTAATCAAAAAAGGTCATACTTCATCACCCATTAACGACAACCATCACATTTAAGGTAGTTTCATCCCGAAATTAATCATCATAAATGTGATTTAAATCACATAATAAAAATAAAAAACTAAAATTAATTTGAAATTATTAATGTTGATTATTAAATGATTAATATTAATCTGTTTTTTATACAATACT